>NZ_JFJV02000296.1:0-40217 GCF_000611145.1 Cupriavidus sp. SK-3
GTTTGCCGCCCGTCGGGCGGTAAACACGGCTTCATGCGCCGGGGACGATATGAAACGGGCCCCCGACCGGCACATCGTAGAACCTTTCTGCGATCAGCAACGCAGAAGAAGTAGACAAGGCGCTCAGCCTCGGTCCCCAACAGGGCGGCAATCTTGCCGTGGCCGGTAAGCGGCAGTGCCCTGGCCGCGAACTCCTCTGTTCCGTAGACGCTGTGAAACGCACCGGCTAGGGAGATGAAGCGGGATTGCCCCAGGCGGCAAGAAGCGCATAGGTGCCGACCAGATGCGCGGACAGCGGGCGCCCATGGTGATTGATATCGTCCGTGCCCAACGCCGACAGGACGTTGCGCAGCCCTGCTACGCCGGTAATCTCACTGCTCATTCTTTGCCCGTCGTCATGTCGACATCCCGCAAATGATAGCTGCGACAGTGGCCATAAATCGCGCAGCCGGAATCCCGGCCGGCGGCGCCTTGCCAGTCCGATAACCCTTCGCGTACAATCCAATGCGAATGATTCTTATCCGCGACAACAGAGGAAAGGCAACAGCCCACGCCCTCCAGGCGGACTCCAAGCCACCATGTCCGCAGCCGAACCCAGCCTCGACCAGGAAATCCACCATCTCTACAGCGACCACCATGGCTGGCTGCGCGGCTGGCTGCGCAAGAAGCTTGGCAACGCCATGGATGCCGCCGACCTGGCGCACGACACCTACCTGCGCGTGCTGGTCTCGGGCGCTGCGCCCCGGCCAGAGCAGTCGCGCCGCTATCTGACGCAGATCGCCAACGGCCTCGTGGTCGACCTCTACCGGCGGCGCCGCATCGAGTCCGCCTATCTGGCCACCATCGCCGACTTGCCCGAGGCGCAGTCACCCTCGCCGGAAACCCGCGCCCTCGTGCTGGAAACCCTGATCGAGATCGACACCATCCTCGACCGCCTGGCGCCCAAGGCGCGCCGCGCGCTGCTGCTATGCAAGCTCGAAGGCCTGAGCTATCGCGAGATCGCCGCGCAACTGCGTGTGTCCGTCTCGTCGGTGGAGAAATACATCGCCAGCGCGCTGGTAGCGTGCTACGCCACGTTGTTCGGCGCCCCGGCATGAAGACCCCAGGCCAGCGGCCCGCGTCCGCCGGCGCGCAGGACGGCATCAAGGACAGCATCGATCCCGAGGTGGTGCAGCGCGCCGCGCAGTGGCTGGCGCGGCTATGGTCCGAGCAGGCCAGCAGCGCCGATGCCGCTGCCTGCGCTGCCTGGCGCGCCGCTGATCCCGCGCACGAGCGTGCCTGGCTGCGCTTGCAGGCGGTGGGCGACAAGCTGCACAGCGTGCCACGCGATGTGGCGCGCGGCACTTTGCTGGCGCCGCCGGGCGCGGCCACCGCGCCAGCCACGCGGCGCCGGGCGCTGAGCCTGCTTGGCCTGTTGACGCTGGTTGGCGGCACGGCCGGCCTGGTGCGCCAGACCGAGACCTGGCAGCTTGCGCTGGCCGACCACCGCACCGCCGTGGGCGAGCAGCGCGAGGTGAAGCTGCCCGACGGCACCCGCATCCTGCTCAATACCGCCAGCGCCATCGACGTGCGCTACGACGACGGCGAACGCCGCGTGGTGCTGCGCGCCGGCGAGATCCTGGTGAGCACCGCCGCCGATCCGGCGCTGGTGTACCGACCCTTCCTGGTGCAGACCCGCGAAGGCACGGCGCGCGCGCTGGGCACCCGCTTCACGGTGCGGCAGCAGGATGGCGTGTCCAGCATCGCGGTGCTGGAAGGCGCGGTGATGGTCCGGCCGGCGCGGCCGGGCGCGCGGGAACAGCGCATCGACGCCGGCCAGCAGACCGAACTGCGCACCGATGCCGCTTCGCCTCCGCAGCCCACCGACGAAGGCACCGCCGCCTGGTCGCGCCGCATGCTGGTGGCCGAACGCATGCGGGTGGCGGATCTCCTCGCTGAACTGGCGCGCTACCGGCCTGGCGTGCTGCGATGCGACGCGGAGGTGGCCGAGCTGAGCGTCAGCGGCGTGTTCCCGCTGTCGGACACCGACCGGGCGCTCGCCAACCTGACGCTGGGGCTGCCGGTGGCGCTGGTCTACCGCACCCGGTACTGGGTCACGGTGCAGGCGCGTTAGGGGGCAGGGCGCACAGGCAAAGTTTTTTTGCGGCATTGAGGGTTTCGGATTCTCGTTCGGAATACCAGAAGAGAACCGACACAAAACCCTTGGCATCGAAAGGATTCCGCCATGCCGTGCAGCCGTACCCCGGCCATCGCGCGCGTTACAAACGCGCTCAATTCCACACTCCGACCCAGCTCAGTCCATTCAATCGAACAAGCCGCAAGCCAGCCCGCCTGCGCGCCACGCCAGATCGCGCTTGCCGCAGCCATCGGGCCGGCCCTGCTGGCTGCCCTGGCACTGGGCCTGGGCAGCGCCGCCATGCCGCAGCGCGTCCACGCCCAGCCCGTGCAGGACGCGGCCGAAGCCAGGCGCGCCTATGACATCGCACCGGGCACGCTGGACCAGGTGCTGAACCGCTTTGCCGGCCGCGCCGGTGTGGAGCTGGCTGCCGATGCGGCGCTCACGCGCGGCAAGACCAGCGTCGGCCTGAGCGGCAGCTTCACGGTGCACGAAGGCTTTGCCCGGCTGCTGGCCGGACATGGGCTGCAGGCCGTGCGCGGCGGCAATGGCACCTATACGCTGCGCCTGGAAGCGCCGCCGCCCGGCTCCGCCAACGTAGTCGAGCTGCCCACGGTGACGGTGAGCGCTGCCGGCGACGCTGCCGAAGCGCTGCCCGAGGCCTACGCCGGCGGCCAGATGGCACGCGGCGCGAGGCTCGGCATGCTTGGCAATGTCGACATGATGGACACACCCTTCAGCGTCAGCAGCTACACCGCGCAGACCATCGAAGACCAGCAGGCCAGCACGGTGGGCGATGTGCTGGTCAACGACCCCTCCGTGCGCTTCACCACCTCGGCCGGGCACATCTACGAGAATTACAGCATCCGCGGCTTCTCGATCAACGCCGATGACCTTGCGCTCAGCGGCATGTACGGCTTGTCGCCAAACGGGCATTCGCCCACCGAGTTCATAGAACGGGTGGAAGTGCTCAAGGGCCCCAGCGCCTTGCTTTCCGGCATGTCGCCCAATGGCGCCGTGGGCGGCGTCATCAACCTGGTGCCCAAGCGCGCCGGCGACGCGCCGCTGACCCGGTTCACCGCGGATTACATCTCCAGCTCGCAATTCGGCGGCCATCCCGCCCGGGGCCGCCGCTATGGCGAGCGCAAAGAGTTCGGCGTGCGCTTCAACGGCGCCTATCGCGACGGCCGCAGCGAGCTGGACGGGCAGAGCAAGAGGCGCGTGCTTGGCGCGCTGGGGCTGGACTATCGCGGCGAACGCCTGCGCCTGTCGCTGGACGCCTACGCCAACGAGGAAGAGATCAGCAACGGCAGCCCCTGGATGGCATCCTTCTCCGGCACCACCGTCGCCAGCCCGCCCAAGACCGGCACCAACCTGCTGCGCGGCACCCACGGCCGGCTGGACAACAAGGCCGCCGTGGTGCGCGGCGAGTACGACTTCAACGACCACATCACCGTCTACGCCGGCGTGGGCGCGCGCGGCTATCGCTACTCCGGCTACATCAACGGCACCCGGGCCGGCAACGTCCTGCCCTCGGGCAACTACACCGGCGCCACCTACAACCAAAACGGCTATATCGACACGCTATCGGCGGAAACCGGGCTGCGGGCGCGGGCGCAAACCGGCCCGGTCGGACATCAGGTCGTGCTGAGCGCCACCATGCTGCAGATGGAGAGCGGCACCATCAACAAGACCAGCGCCAGTTACCCATCCAATATCTACAATCCCTCCACGCCAAAGCTGGCGGCCGATCCGGGCGCCGCGCCGAAGACCGCCGACACCACGCTCACCAGCATCGCGCTGGCCGACACCCTATCGTTTGCGCGCGATCGCGTGCTGCTCACCGCCGGCCTGCGCGCCCAGCGCGTGCAGACCAGGAGCTTCAGCGCCACCACCGGCCTGCAGACCGCCGACTACGACAAAAGTGCGCTTACGCCAGCACTGGGGCTGGTGGTCAAGCCGTGGACCGCGCAGGTATCGCTCTACGCCAACTACATCGAAGGCCTGAGCCAGGGTGACACCGTCACGGATGTGACCGCGAGAAACTATGGGCAGGTCTTCGCGCCGTACAAGAGCAAGCAGATGGAAGCCGGCGTGAAATGGGACGCGGGCGAGATCACCAACACCCTGAGCGTGTTTCAGATTTCCAAGCCAAGCATGCTCAAGGACACGGCAAGCAATACCTACAACGCTGACGGCGAGCAACGGAATCGCGGGGTGGAGTGGAACGTGTTTGGCCAGGTCATGCCCCGGGTGCGGGTGATGGGTGGGGTGACTTATACGCAGGCGCTGCTGACGCATACCGCCAATGGCGCCTATGACGGCAACACTGCCTTTGGCGCACCCAGGTGGGCTGGCAGCGTGGCGCTGGAATGGGACACGCCCTGGGTGCCCGGGCTGACGCTGAATGGCCGCGCGGTGCGCACTAGCTGGCAGTACATCAACTCGGCGAATACGCAGCGGATTCCGGGGTGGACGCGGTTTGACATCGGGGCGCGCTATGCCACGAGTATCCAGAACCGGAAGGTGGTGTTCCGGGCGAGCGTGGAGAACCTGCTCAATCGGAGCTACTGGACGGGCACGTTCAACGATGGGTTTGTCACGCAGAATGCGCCGCGGACTTTCAAGCTCTCCACCACGGTTGATTTTTGAGGGTAGTGGGCATGAACGAACATGAGATGGCGTATCGGTCCGGGATGAAGGGGCTGCAGGGGCTGCGGCACGGGCTGGCAGTGGCTGCGATGGTGGCAGGGTTGGTGCCTGGCTGGGCTGGTGCGAAGGATAGCGGGGCGGCGATGGGCGCAACCAACGCTGGCGCGGCCAAATCCGCAAGTGCCGGTGCCGCGCTTGCAGCAAGCGACCGGCTTGAAGCGGGTGGCAGCGCTAGCGGCGCGTGGCGGCCCGGCAAGCCGGGCGCCCACCGGCNGCCTACCGGCTGCGCCTCGCGCGTGGCGATCTGGTCCAGGGCGGGTTCGAAGGCGTGCCGGCGGCGCTGGATCTGGCGGATGCAAAGGGCCGGCACTTGCGGCGGTTGGCCGGGGCGGGTTTGCCCACGCGGGATTTCATGTTTGTGGCGCCGGAGGATGGGGACTACACGTTGCTGGTGAAGCCGCCCGAAGACGGCGCGGGCAAGCCAGGCGCACAGGGCGATACCGCGGCCCGTTCCGGCACGCCGTTCAAGGTGACCGTTTCAAGCATCGTGCCATTGAAGGCACAGCACGCGCCTGCCGATGCGCCCGAGAGTCCGCGGCTGCGGGCGCTGGCGGGTACGCTGGCCGACGGTGGCGGCAGCGCGGCGTTCTGGGAGGAAATGCGCCGGCAGGGTACGCCGCTGGTCGAGCCGCTGGGCGCACCCGGTGCCCACCGCGCGGAGAATGGCGCGGGCGACGAGGTACTGGTGACCTTCCTGTGGCGCGGCGCCAGCCACGGTGTGCGCTTGTTCGGCAGCCCGGCCGGTGATCACGACGAACTGGCGCGGCTGGGGGACAGCGACGTCTGGTATCGCTCCTATCGCCTGCCTGCAAGCACGCGCCTGAGCTACCAGCTGGCTCCGGATGTGCCGCAGTTCGACGCACCCGCGCCGCAGCGGCGCCGCGCGATCCTGGCCACGGCGCAGCGCGATCCGCTCAATGCGCGGGTGTTTCCGGGTGGCGGTGTCGATGTGTTCCAGGATAAGTCGGTGCTGGAGCTGTCCAAGGCGCCGCCGCAGCCGTGGGTGGAGGCGCGAGCCGGGGTGTCCGTGGGCACGGTGTCGCGGCATCGGTTCGACAGCCGGTTGTTGGGGAACTCGCGCGATGTCTATTTGTACCGTCCTGTCGGATACCGTCCCGGGGCTGACGGGCAGGCGCTGCTGGTTGTGTTTGACGCGCACGCCTATGTGGGCCTGGTGCCAACGCCGGTGATTCTGGACAACCTGATTGCGGAAGGGCGGATTCCGCCGACTGCGGCGATCATTGTCGGCAATCCCAGTGCGGCGGCGCGTGGTGTTGAGCTACCACCCAATCCGATGTTCGCGCGGTTCCTTGCTGAAGAGTTGATGCCGTGGGCGCGGGGGCAGGGTTTGTCGGCACCGGCGGGTAGCACCGTGGTGGCAGGTTCCAGTTTCGGAGGATTGGCGTCGGCCTACGCGGCACTGCGTCATCCGGAGTTGTTCGGCAACGTGCTTAGCCAGTCGGGGTCGTTCTGGTGGGCGCCGACTGAGGGGTCGCAGCTGGGTGCATCTGTGCAGGCGCGCGAGCCTGAGTGGCTGACGCGGGAGTATGTCGCCGCGCCCCGGTTGCCGGTGCGATTCTATCTGGAGGCTGGACTGTTCGAGGGCGCGCGCGGGCCGGGCGGCATTCTTTCTACATCGCGGCATTTGCGTGATGTGCTGTTGGCCAAGGGGTATTCCGTGCGTTTTGGGGAGACTGCCAGCGGGCATGATTATCTACACTGGCGGGGGTCGCTGGCGTGTGGTTTGTTGGCCTTGATCGGGAATGAGAAGGCGGTCGGGGCAGCCTGGCCTGCCTGTGTAGCGCGAGAACAGTAAATGCAGGAATTCCCTGAAATCGGCTGGCGACGCTGATTGATTTCTTTTCATTGCTATCCGGGAATCCACCGGTTATCCAAAAACAAGGGTGACCGGGTGTGGAAACCCGATTTCGTCACAAGCGGACTGCCGCTTTCCGCGGCAATTTTTTCGTCCGTTGCGTTCGCACACGCCTATCAGTTTTCTATGGCGGGCCGGGCGGGGCAGCCTTCGGGCTGGCCGGATCTTGTGACGCCGGTTTTCCACCCCCGCTGCGGGCCCGCCACCCTCACGTGGAAATGAGCGGCGGGCCTTCCATTACGTCTCTCCTGGCTTCATCGCGCACCAACATGGCAATCCACTGCGGTGGACACAACGTGGGCCGCGCCGCGCCCAGCAGGAACTCCCGCCTGCGGCTCTGCTGGTTGAACGAGCCATCGGAATGGCGGCTGGCGTAGCCTGGCTAACCGACCCGGCGACCCGGCGACCCGGCGTAGCCGTCCGGCTAAGCGTCCACGATCATCTCGAAGCCGCCAAAGATCATCCGCTTCCCGTCGAACGGCATCGGCTCGTCCATCTTCAGCCGCGGATCGGCCATGGCGGCCTTCATGCCCTCGTCGCGCACCTTGCGCGATGGCCACAGGATCCAGGAGAAGACCACGGTCTCGTCCTTCTCCAGCTTCACGGCCATCGGGAACGAGGTGAGCTTGCCCTCGGGCACATCGTCGCCCCAGCACTCGACCAGGCCCAGCGCGCCATGGGCCTTGAACACCGCCGCCGCAGCCTCGGCGTGCTGGCGATAGGTCTCCCGCCTGGCGGTGGGCACCGCGAGAACAAATCCATCGATGTAATTCATGTCCGATCTCCTTTGGGATTGTTTGCAAATTGGCGCGCAACAAGTGCCGCCATGCAGACGACGAATCAGGGGTGTCAGTCTCGACACGCTGCGGGAAGAATTCTCAATATGGGCGGGGGGCTGGCCGCGGGCGCTCGCGCTTGCCGCCTGCCGGCGTTCGGTGTGATGAATGTGACACTGCGGTGCTGCCGCGCAACCTCTGCCCGCACGGCGCGCCGGTGCGCAAAAACAACTCCGGCGCGAAAGCGGGCCAGCCGCCACGGCCCGTATCCGCGCCGTCGGTGACGGACCTGGCCACACGTGGCCCGGATTTTCCGAAGGCGGTGTCGATTTCCGGTATCCCGGTTCGTCGTAGTATCAGAGCCGCCCGTCTATCCTGAATTGAATTCGGGGCGGTGCGGCTCCGGCAATCCGATCAAGGAGAAACGGCGATGCGTGTCATGGTGATGGTGAAGGCCACGAGCCAGTCAGAGGCCGGCAAGATGCCCGGCACGGAGTTGCTTACGGCCATGGGCAACTTCAACGAAGAACTCGTCAAGGCCGGCGTGCTGCTTGCGGGCGAAGGCTTGCACCCGAGCGCGAGGGGCAAACGGGTGCGCTTTTCTGGCAGCCAGCGGACCGTGATCGACGGACCGTTCACGGAAACCAAGGAACTCGTTGCCGGGTTCTGGCTTTGGCAAGTGAAGTCCATGGACGAGGCCGTCGAATGGGTCAGGCGCTGCCCCAACCCCATGGAAGGGGAGTCCGAGATCGAAATTCGCCCGGTCTTCGAGGCCGACGATTTCGGCGCGGCGTTTACCCCCGAGCTGAGGGCCCAGGAGGAACGCCTGCGCGCGCAGGCCGAAGACGCGGCGAACAGGCCGCGGTAAGGCGAGCAGGCGCAAAGGCGCGCAAGCGGCGCCTTGCCGGCCAGGACAGGTGCCGGGTCCTGGCTTGCGACTCAGTTTGCTATTCCTGTCGTTCAGGAGGAGGAGAGGGAAAAGCAATCGCCGCCCTTCCCTGGGCCGGAGTTCCGCAAGCATCATCAACTATTGTGCGCCAGCGCACATTACGCACCGCTGGCAAATAAGATTTGCTATACGCTTTTACCTTGGAGCTATCGACATTGCATCCATTTATGAAACCCTGGTAAAACCTGCGAGGTCATACCGTGGCGAAGCGGCTTCGATTTGACAGGGGCGTTGGCCTCAAAGATTTTCGTAGTGTAGTTCCGATGCAGGCGATTGCCGAGATCAACGAGGCCATTGATACGTCGCCTGGCAACGTGTCGGAACGCCCACATCCAGAGGCCATAGCGGAAATCCTGCGTCGTGGCGACGCATTCCGGCAACTCGAGGAGACCGCCTGCGCGGATACGCGCGCTATGGCGGCCAGGGCTGTCCCGGGAGTATTACGTCCGGAACCCGTGCACGTGATTCGTTGCGCGGACCCGGTAAGGCGGAGGGACAGTCATTGCCGCCATTACGATTCCCATCTGCTGACGATGCTGATTCCGCTAAAACTGGCGCCGGATTGTGCCTGCAACGGTGACCTGCTCATGTATCGGCGCCCCCGTCTGTCGGTCTCCACGCTGGGCAATGTGATGTGCAAGGTTACCCATGGCATCCATCGCAAGCTACCGTTCGAGTGGCGGAAGTGGATGACGCTGCACGATCTGCGTCGAGGCCACTGCGCGCGCGTGCCGGTGCAGCTTGGCAGTGTCTACGTATTCAACGGTTTTGCGCTGAAGCACTCTAACCTCGATGTGGAGATGGGGCAGCGGCGCTCGCTGCTGATCCATTACTACGATCCCGGCCACTCGCTCGGCCTGAGCGAGTTGGTGCGGCGTGTGCGCGGGGTCTGAGTTTGTCTCGGAGGCCGCGCACGGGCGCTTCAGTTCGGCCTCTGTGCGCTCGCCACATACGATGCAGGTGAGAGCGGCGCTTCCCGGGGAAGGGTGGCCACCCGCGAGCCCTGTGGAAGCAGGTGTCCGTGAGATGGCGACGCTCAAAGTGAGGCCGTCTATTCGACCCGGATCCCGCGTGCCTTGACAAGGGTGTGCCAGCGCAGTGATTCGCCTTGCAAAAAGCTCTTGAACGCCTGTGGAGAGTTCCCGACCGGGTCGAGTCCGGCTTGCTGCAGCCTGGCACGCACGCCCGGATCCGCGACAGCCTTCTGCACGGCGCCTGCGATGGCTTGCACGCGATCCTGCGCGGTGCCCTTCGGCAGGAACACGCCATTCCATTCGAGCACTTCATAGTCCGGCATGCCGCTTTCCGCAAGGGTGGGCGTATTGGGCAATCCCTGTATCCGCTTCCTGGATGTCACCGCAAGCGCCTTGAGCTTGCCGCTGGTGACGTATTGCAGCGTGGACGCCGTGTTCCCGAAATAGATCGCAACCTGTCCTCCCATCACATCGGTGAGCGCTGGCGCACCGCCCTTGTATGGGATATGGAGCAACTCGATCTTCGCCTGCTCGTTGAACATCTCGGCGGCAAGATGCGATCCGGTCCCCGCGCCGGCGGACGCGTAGGTCAGCTTGCCGGGCGTCTTCCTTGCCGAGGCGATCAGGTCAGCGACGGTCTTGTAAGGCGCATTCGCGGCAACCACGAGGATCTGCGGCGCAGTCGCCACCAACGAGACCGGAATGAAATCGCTGGCAGGATCGAATGGCAGCTTGCGCAGTGCACCGTTTACCGCGAATGCCGAGGCGTCATAGAGGACGGTGTAGCCATCGGGCGCGGCCTTGGCCACCGCGTCGGCGCCGATGACACCGCCGGCGCCCGGCTTGTTGTCGATCACGATCGTCTGCCCGAGGATCTCCCCCATTTTCTGCGCGACGACACGCGCCGTATTGTCGGCGCCGCCGCCCGCCGAATAGGGCACCACCATGCGAATCGGCTTGTCGGGGAATGCCATGGCGCAAAGCGGCATCGAGGCAGCCATGATCGCCAGGCCTTTGCAAAGCCCCTGCAGGGTTCTTCTCATCTTGTCTCCTTCAAGTCCGGCCGGCTTACGCGGCCTCGAATCCATACAGCAAGGCAGGGTTGTCCACCAGTATCTTGCGGCGGATTTCCTGGCTGCCTGCCCATTGGGCAAGCAAGTCGTACAGCAAGGCATCGTCGGGCTTGTGCCACGCCTCCGTGGGGTGAGGCCAGTCGCTGCCCCAGACGAGCCGTTCCGGGGCCGCTCCCACCCATGCCTTCGCCACCGGATCCATGTCGTCGTAATGCCGGGCCGCGCCGACAAGGGAGTCGAGGTATGCGCCAGACAACTTCAGCCAGGCTTTGCCTCGATCCAGCAGATCAGACACGACCGCGAACGCGGGATGCGCCGTTCCTCCGGGGAGCGGCATGCGGGCCAGGTGGTCGAAGACCAGGGGCGCGCGCAGCCGCGCCAGCAGGTCGCGGTGTCCAACGATCTGGTCGGCGGTCCAGTGCAGTTGCAAATGCCATCCGAACTCGGCGATGCGGTTTGCCAGCGGCTCCACCATGTCGAACCCTACAACGGCATGCATGTCCGTATAAAGGGAGAAGCGAATCCCCCGGATACCTCCCGCGTGGAGGACATGCAAGGCCTCGTCAGTGGCGTCCGGGCGTACCACGGCGATTCCGCGGGTACTGGCCGGGCCCAACCGCTGGATGGCATCGAGCGTACAACTGTTGTCTGTCCAATAGGCGCGTGGCTGTACCACGACGGCGCGGCTGGTCCCGATCAGCGCCTGAACGCAGCGGTACTCCTCCACCGTCGCATCCGCCACGATCGGTGCAACGGCTGTGAAGCGTGGATCGTAGATATGCAGATGGGAGTCGCAGGCATTTGCGAGTGCCGCGCTGACCGGGACCGTGGTGGCCGAACTGTTCGGCACCTGCACGGCAGCGCCGCCATGCGTGGAATCAGGCATTCCGCCCCAGCCTGTCCGCTGCGTCGCGGACCATTTCTCCGTGTTGATCGAGCACGGGTGCGGCGAATGGCTCCGGGCCGGGCGTGCGGCCGAATTTGACGCCACGCGTGAAGCCGCGATAGCGGCCAACCACCGGATGGTCGAATGTCGTGATCATTTCCTCCGCGGCCACCTGGGGGAAGTCGAACATGTCCTCGACCGACCGCGCCGCCGCGCATGGTACTTCTTCGCCGAACGCGGCTTCCCAATCCAGGGCCGTGCGTTGCTGTAACGCGGCATGCAGTTTGGGGACGATCTCATCATGGTGCTCGGCACGCTTGCGCACGCTGTCGTAGCGATCGGTCGACAACAACGCAGTCAGACCGGTCTTCTCGCACAGCGCCTTCCAGAAGTGCGGGGTGTTGGCGGAGATATAGAGATAGCCGTCCCTGGTGGGATGGATGCCGGTGATCCCGCCGGAACGCATGTCGCGTCCCACATCCCTGGGCTCCGAATCGGCCCATACCATCCGGGCGGACTGCATGGTCAGCGCCGCGCGAAGCAGGGACACGCCGACATATTGCCCCTCGCCGCTCTTTTCACGCTCGTAGAGCGCTGAGGCAACGGCGCCGGCCACGAGGGCCGCCGCATAGTAGTCGACCACGGAGCCGTAGAGAATTTCCGGCGGGCCGCCACGCTTGCCTTGCAGCGTGCACATGCCGGTCATCGTCTGCAGCACCTGGTCATAGCCAGCCTTGTCCTTCAGCGGGCCCGTTTCGCCATATCCCGTGACGGCGCAGTAGATGAGGCGCGGATTGACGGCGCGGAGCTGCTCGTAGCCAATGCCGAGCCGGTCCGGGACGCTGGGGCGGAAGTTGTGCACAAGTACATCCGCGTTGCGCACCAGCGCAAGCAGCCGGTCCAGGTCGGCGGGATCCTTCAGGTCGAGTGCGACGCCGAGCTTGCTTCGGTTGACGCCGAGGAACGCCCGGCTCTCGGCCTCCAGCGTCGAAGGATACTTGCGCAGGTTGTCGCCCACGGGAGGCTCGATCTTGATCACGTCCGCGCCCTGATCCGCGAGCAGCGAGCAGCCGTACGGCCCCGCGATATAAGCGCTCAGGTCAAGCACGCGCACGCCGGTCAGCGGGCCGGACGGCCCCGTTCGGGTTGCGCCGAATGCGCCGAATGCGCAGTCTCCGACAGTCATGTTGGTTTGCATACAGCCTCCGGATTCAACTGGACATTCAGTCCGCGACAATGTTCTGCTGCCCGGCAAGCTGCTTCCACCTGGCAACATCGGCAGCGATCGTCTCTGCGAACTGTTTGGGAGTGCCGGGCTTTGCCTCGGCGCCTTCGCTGAGGATCGCTGCCTTGACGGATGGCTTTGCCAGAGCCTTGTTCACGGCCGCGTTGAGCCGCGCAATGACTGCCTCCGGCGTTCCCGCGGGCGCGAGAAAGCCCCACCAGAGTTCAAACTCGTAGCCGGGAACGGCGCTCGCCATGGGTACCAGGTCGGGTGCGATGGGGCTTGGTTTCAGGCTGGTAATGCCTACTGCCCGGACCTTGCCGGCCCTGACCATGGGCAGCAGCGATGGTCCGCTTGAGATCAGCACCTGCGTCTGGTTGCCGATCAGGTCAGTGATGGCGGGTCCCATGCCCCGGTAGGGGACATGCGTGATAGCGAGCTTTCCGGCCTTGGCCTTGAGCAACTCGGTGCCGAACTGATTGACGCTCCCTGGCCCGGAAGACGCATAGTTGAATTTGCCCGGATTCGCCCGGATCGCGTTCACCAGGTCCTGCGGACTCCTGGCAGGGAACGCATTGCTGACAGCCACGATGAATGGGCCCTGGGCCAGCATCGCTACCGGGGAGAAGCTCTTGATCGCGTCATAGGGCAGTTTGCTCTGCACCGCCGCGTTGGTCGTCATGCTCGAGGACACCGCGACCAGGGTATAGCCGTCCGGGGCCGCCTTCGCCGCGATGCCGGTCCCCGTGTTGCCGCTCGCACCGGGCCGGTTGTCGATGATCACGGGCTGCTTCAGGTCCTCGCCGATCTCCTTCGCCACGATCCGCGCGAAGGTATCGTTCGAGCCGCCGGGCGGGTAGGGAACGACGATGGTGACGGGCCTGGACGGATACGCGCTCTCCGCGCCCGCGTGAGGCGAAGCAGCCAGCGAGCCGACCGTGGCGAGTGCGGCTATCAGCGCGAAGCGTCCTGTGGCCCCGCTTGAAGATGACGTGTTCATGGTTTGTCTCCTGTCAGTCTGATTTTTTTTAAAGTCCGGTCAGGCAGCGATCAGCCCCAGCCGCTTGCCGATATCGACAATGGCCTGCGCACGCCTGACAAAGGGTGGGTCGATCATCTTTCCATCAACGACGTAGGCCCCGATCCCTTTTGCATGCGCCTCGGCGGCGGCCGCCACAACCCGCATCGCATGCGCGATCTCTTCGTCGGACGGGCGATACACTTCGTTGGCCAGCGCGATCTGGCTCGGGTGGATGCAGCTTTTGCCAAGAAAGCCCATCCGCATGGACATCTCCGCCTCGGCACGGAAGCCTTCGGTATCCCGAATGTTGGCGAACACCGTGTCGTAGGCAAAGACGTTGGCCTCTCCCGCGGCCATTCGCACGGCGAACATGGCCGTTGCGATGGCCGCGGGATTGCGCCGGTGAATGCCGATGGGTTCGAAGAGATCTCCAAGCCCGAGTTGAAGGCCGGCGACGCGTGGATGCGCGCTTGCCAGTTCGGCAGCGCGGCGCAACGCCGCCGGCGATTCGATATTGAGCAGCAACCGGACTTCGGTGTCGGCCTCGGTAAAGCCGTTGGCCCGTTCCGCTTGTTCGACTGCCTCAGCCGCGTGCCGGACGTCGTCGGCGGTCTCCGGCTTGGGCACGTTGACCAGATGCAATCCTGGCACTACGACTGCGGCAAGATCCGCTTCGAAATGCCCCGTGGCAATGCCATTGACGCGAACGATGAGCGTCTTGCCGGCGCTCCGCGCCTCGCCGGAGCGCAGGAGGCGTGACAGGAGGGATCGGGCTTCGGCTTTCCTGTCTTCGGCAACGGCATCCTCCAGGTCGAATGACAGCGCGTCCGCATCGCTTGCCAGCGCTTTCGGGAAAAACTCGGGGCGCGAACCGGGGACAAACAGCTTGCTTCTCATGGCCAACACCTAGCTCTGTGGGATGAGATGCAGTGTCGTGCTATCCACAACAAAGATAAACTATGCTTTTCTACGTTCGCTCAATAGAAACTCTATGGAAACCGCCTATCTGAAAGCCTTCGCCCTGGTAGTCGAGACCGGCTCGCTGGCCGAGGCTGCAAGGCGGCTTGACGTCACCCCGGCGGCAATTTCCCAGCAGATTCAGGTGCTTGAGCGGGAACTCGGGACCCGGCTACTGGGACGGGCCGGCAGGACGGTGGCGCCCACGGAGTCCGGGAGCCGTCTCGCAGAACGATGCGGTCCCCTGCTCAGGGAAGTGGACAGCCTGAAAGGATGGATCAGCCAGGCCGATGAAATTCGCGAGCTTCGTATCGGGACGATCAATACCGCGCTCCACAGCCTCCTGCCAGACGCGTTGGCGCGCTTCACAGCCGAACACCCGCGCGTGTCTGTCTACATACAGTCGGCGATGTCGAGCGAGTTGTATGACGCGGTCAAGCGTTCGGATCTCGATGCCGCCGTCTGCCTGCATCCGCCCTTTTCGATGCCGAAGGCGATTGCATGGGAACTGCTTCGCCAGGAACCGTTGGTCGTGCTCGCTGCGGAGCGTGACAAGAAGGCTGACCCCCACGAGCTTCTGCGAACCAGGCCGCTCATCCGATATGACAGAACCCTTGGCGGCGGGAAGCAGGCAGACGAATACCTGCGCAAGGCCGGCATTGCCCCGTCGCAAGAGCGCTTCGAACTCAGTTCCCTGCTCGCGATCGCGATGATGGTGGATCGCGGCCTGGGCGTGTCGCTGGTCCCGGACGTCGCGTCTCCGCTGACGTCGGCGCTGCACATTGCCAAGATCTCGCTGCCCTCGGAACCGGAACCGCGCCGGTTCGGTGTGCTATGGCAAAGGACGTCGCCGCGTGCCCGTCTGATCGGATCGTTCCTTGAGCAGGCTCGCCTCGCGGCCCGATGATGAACAGGCCTTGCGCCGGAGATGTGCAGGCCGATCAGGTTCATCCGGATCGGCTTGCAGCGGCCGTCAGCGCCGCGCGGCAGCCGCTCAGGCTGTCTTGCGGCCTTCAACCGGGTATCCGGGATCGGTATAGCCCGGTGTCGATGAAATTTTCGCGTGCAACCGCTGACGATGCGGCTCAGAGTCGTAGCCACGGTCTGCGTAGATGACTTTGGGCTTCAGAAGCGGGCGGCCATGCACGCCGTGAATTGGTGGGGTCGCGTCAACGAGCGGCAGCAATTGGGTGTCGTCAAGACGGGATCATCGTGCTCTTACCGTGCAAACGGGGGGCGGTTGATACCCCGTTTCCACCGTCCGATTTTCGGGCCATAGAAGTGCGCTGAAGGGTGTTCCGTCGCTCAATGATCCGAGAACCAGCCTTAATTATTCAAGTGCAGGGTTGTTTGGTGTTTATATAGGAGCCCGTTATAAAAACCGTCGGCATAGAGGATCAACTCGCCGGAACCATTGCGGAACCAGCGTTGGATACGAAGGCCAGGGGTGCCGTTCTTGACCTGCAGCGCACGAGCCAGATGTCCCCTTATATTGAATGCACTGACTGTCTGCTGGATGTCGGACGGACGATCGCCGAATTGTTGCCCAATCTGCTCGATAAAGATGACAACGGGGGAGATCCGATTGAGGTGGAGATCTTGAGCGACGCCCGAGTACATGGGATGAATCCATAGATGGCTAAGCATCGCCGGCGCCTCCTTGTTACCGCTTGTCCAGCGTAGGACTTCAAGGTGCCGCCAGTGTTGACCAACGGTGCAACCAATGGTGTTAGCCAGCGTCGGATCAGCAGCGATATCGGCGCTTGCGGTGATCATCTGCTGACCGCCTTCGGCGAGTTGAACAAGATCACCTAGCGACGTCAGCCTTATGGTCTGCTGGTCTTCGACTCTGTCTGCGATTACGCGCGTTCCGATCGGCCTCTGCTTTCGAACATATCCTCGGTCCTGCAGCGCGCGTAGCGCAGAGCGAACTGTGAAACGGCTAACGCCGAACATCGCGCATAGGGCTTCCTCTGTGGGCAAGAGAGATTCCAGCGGATATCGGCCGCTGCGGATATCAGCGAGGAGCGACTGCGCCAGCAACAGGTGTTTGGGCGGGCGGGATCCGAGATTGTCCAGGCTGGAATGTGGCGTGGGATTCATCACCGATGCTCCTCGCCCGGACGAGCGTTCGTTACCAACCGGATCGCAAGGGCGGTCCTTTGGCGGTAGTGCGACCGAGCCGCGCAGCCGAAGCCGTGTTCGAGGTCACCCCCGTTCCTGCTTGGTACATGTGCTGGTATAGAGGGCCGGGCTCGCGGGTACGTCATGCTGTGTTGAATATGTTTCACGGTCGTCGCGTTAGCGAATGTTGAGGTAAGCGTCCGGGGAGTCGAAGTGGCCATCCATCGGATGGTCACCAGTTTCGTTCGTCGCCGAACGAAAGGCGATGTTAGCGTTAACCACAGTCTTGACGCCACATACGCTTCTTCCTATCATAGTCCGGACAATCAGATGATAAACGAAACCACCAACGAGACACAGCAATGAATCTGGAACTACGTCTGAAAGACCCGGCCTGGGCTTCCTCCGCAATCGAGAGCATTCGGGAGTTTGCTGGGGTCATCCAGGGCGACATGGCCAAGGCAGCACGTGAGGGCGTGTTTCCTCGCCACGCGTTCAATGAACTCGGGCGGCGAGGCCTTCTCGGAATGCTTACCCCGCGGGAGTACGGGGGGGCGGGTTTCGGTGTGCCTGAGTACTGCCTGGTGGAGGAGGAATTGGGCCGCTATGGCCTGGTAAGTGGGCAGACGCAGGCCCAGGGCGAACGCTGGCTAAACGACTGGGGAACACCGGAGCAGAAAGCGAAGTACCTCCCCGGACTCGCTAACGGGAGCATCCTGTTTTCTGAATCGATATCCGAACCATCCGCCGCCTCATCCTTGAAAAATCTTCAGACTACCGCGAGGCGTGAAGGTGGCGGGTGGGTCATTAGCGGAGAGAAGTGCCACATCAACATGGGTGTCGAGAGTGACCTCACGCTCGTCTACGCGATGGCTCCGGAAGGGCTGACAGCATTTCTTGTAGATACGGATCAGCCTGGTGTTCGGCGCGAACATACCCATCCCATCGGACTTCGCTATTCGCCGACAGCGAACATGTACTTTGATGATGTTCGCGTTGGAGGCGGCGCGATCCTTGGCGAGGTAGGCGAGGGCCTTGCAACCTTTGTGTCCACCTTTAATGTGAGCCGTCTAGGGAACGCGTCCGCGCTGATCGGTATAGCGCGGCGTGCTCTGGCCGAAGCCTCGAGATACGCGGTTACCCGCCCGGTCGGGTCCGCTGTTGTCACAGACTTCCAGGGGAACCAATGGACGATTGCGGAATGCTATGCGGAGATCCACGCCGCGGTTTTGGCCCGTGATCACGCAGCCAACCTCGCACAACAAGGTCGCGAGCACGCGATGCAGACAAGTGTCGCGAAGCATCTCGCGATCAAGGCCGCCGAGCGAGTTGTGAGCGACGTCTACGCCTTGATCGGTGGCTATGGTTTGTATGAGGAGCAAAACTTCGGCCAGTACATGCTCGACGTGAAACTGCTGCGCGTGGCGGGTGGATCGAGTGAAATCCTCAAGAATCACGTCGCAAAATGCATCCTGAAGGACGCTCAACTGATGGGGCTGGCATGAACAATCTCACCGAGCTGATTGAGGTCGCAGCCTTCGATCGTCCCGACGCATCCTTCGGTACCTTTTCACAGAACGACTCGTTGCATCGATTTGTTGAGCGGGCTCGAACAGTCGCGGCTCAGCTTCGCGATGCCGGCTTCCGGCGAGGAGACCTCGTAGCTTTCGTCGGTCCTAATAGCGCGGGGTACCTTGTTACATGGATGGCAGCCCAGTTCGTGGGGCTGCAGACGGCATTGATTAACCCGTCATATCCCGATGAATTGCTTGGCGCGATGCTCGACAATCTGGGCGCGCGTGCCATCTTCTGGCTGGGCCGCAGTCCAGGAGGATTGGTTGACAGGACTGAAGCACAGTTGGATTTGACGGGAGCATGGCAAGGTGAAGTTTCCGTGCAAAGGCCCCTCCTCTCCCGCGGCGTCCTGGTGTCCGATAGCGATGGACGCTGCGCAGACCCCGCCGACGTAGCGGCCTATATCCATACATCGGGAACGACCGGACTGCCGAAGTTCTGCGCGCTTAGCCATGGCTATTTCATTCGGTTGGGCCGCTTTATTGCCGATTCGCATGGGCTCTCACATTACGACAGGGTCCTCTCGCCGTTGCCGATGTTCCACATCAATCCGATGGGGTATGGCGTCGTGGGTTCGCTCACGGCGCGAGCGTCGTTGCTTTCGATGGATCGCTTCCAGGCGCAAGATTTCTGGTCGCTGGCCAAGGCGCACCACATTACCGCGATGATATTGCATCAGCCGCCGGCAAATCTGTTGATGGCCAAAACGACGAGAGCGGAAGCACAAGGTCACCAGATCCGAATAGCCTTCGGGTGCGTGCCAGATTTTCTTGAAAAATTTGATATTCCGATCGGTGTGACGGGGTATGGATCAACGGAAGCTGGCGGACTTTGTCATACGCGCATCGTGCGTCCGGACGACGCCGAATTTCCGCCGGAAGGTCCGTCCAGCATGGCAGGCCAGCCCCGTTCAGATGTCGAATATCGCATAGCCGATGACGGCGAAATCTGGGTGCGCGGGTTGCATCATCAGACCTTGTTCTCAGGGTATCTACGAGATGGAGAGATACTGGCTCAGACCGACGCCGAAGGATGGTTCAGGACAGGAGATCGTGGGCGTCAGGACTCGTGTGGAAATCTCATCTTTATTGAGCGAATGAGTGATTCAATTCGCGTTAATGGCGAGTATGTCCCGATCGGATTTGTTGAGGAGCGGTTGAAGCGGGTCACGTCTCTCGGCGAGTTCGCACTTTGGCGGACAGATTCCCCGGCGCGCGGACACGAGGTCGTGCTCTACACGACCGCGCATCATGTCATCGAGTCCGAAGTGCATGCGGCGCTATTTGATTTGCCGAAATATATGCACCCCACGCAGCTCATTCGGATTGAGAAGCTTCCTCTGGACACCGGAGTCGGTAAGGTACAGCGGCGATTGCTCAATGACCAACCGCGAATCAGTGAAGTTGAGCTTTGAAAAACCGAACGTCATCGAGCAATCTCTTGCAATGTGAAACCAAAGGAAGCCGCCAATGTTACGCGTGGTATTGACAGGAGAGTATGGGAAAGTTTTTCTTGACCCGGTGAAGCATGCCGTAGGCCAGGAGAGTGTTGTAGACCTCTGGCTGCCATCCGAAGGTGCTGAGCGGATGGTGGAGATCGCAAGGGAAGCTGAAGTGATTGTCGCATCGGCCGAGTGGGTACTCCACGAGAAACGAACGCTGGTGAAACGAACGCTCCAGAATGCCGAGAAACTCAAGCTGATACTGGTGCCATTTTCCGGAATGGACTGGCTCGATCGGGCATGGTTGCCTGCGGGATCAGTGGTCTGCAACACGAATGTCGGCATCGACCCTATTGCGGAGTACGTGATGCTCGCGATGCTGCAGTCAGCTATACCCCTACGGGAGATGGATAGCGAGTTGCGTGCAGATCGCTGGGGGTGGGGAGGTGCCTCGGTGCTTGGCCGCAAACATCATGAGCTTCAGGGGCGCACCATCGGACTGGTGGGGTACGGCCGTATTGGCCACCGCGTAGCGGAGTTAAGCAAGGCTTTCAGAATGCGAGTCATTGCTGTCAGCCGCAACCCGGGGATCGATCACAGTCTCGAGTGGTACAAGGGGACCGATAGTCTCGACGATCTGCTGGCGCAAAGTGACTATGTTCTTTTGTCCGTACCCGGAGGGCCAGAGACACAAGGATTGATCGGCGCGGCACAACTGGCGTGCATGAAAGCAGACGCAGTCCTGATCAATATCGCGCGAGGATCTGTCGTTGACGAAGATGCGCTGTACGAGGCATTGCGTGAGAAGCGAATCCGCGGCGCTGTGATCGACACCTGGTACCGCTATCCGGAGGCGGGCGAGAAGATTTGCCCACCGGCGACGCGGCCATTCGCTGACCTCGACAACGTCGTCATGACTCCACATGCGGCGGGCTGGACGGAGGAACTCGAAGCTCGTCGAATCAGCGCCATTGTTGCCAACGTAACGCGATTTATGTCTGGCGATGCACTCTTCGACATTTACCTGCGCGCATGAGCGGGCCAATCCTACGATACGAGATTTGAATATGTCCGCTGTGGAACAGGGAAGTCTGCCGCCGCCCGAGTCCTATGCGACTCCCACTTTCGTCGTGCCGGGCGGGGCATGGGATTGCCATTCACACGTGACGCCGCGCGGGAACTGGGCGCTCGTCTCTGACGCTAGCTATCTCCCTGCACCGGCTCCACCCGAGAAGCATAGAAAGATGAGGGCAGCGCTAGGCCTTCAACGAGGCGCTGTTATCCAGGCGAGCGTCTTTGGCACGGATAACACTGGCGTGATCGAGGCACTTACTGATGAACCCGACATCCTGCGCGGTGTGGTAGTTGCGGGTCAGACGATTGATGACGCGGAAATCGAACGCTTGCATGGTATCGGCGTGCGCGGGATGCGCTTTATCACCAATGGTCTCGGTGGCACCGTAGGAACGCAAGCGATGGTTGCGCTTGCGCCTCGCATTGCCGAGTTCGGTTGGCATGCGGAAGTACTTCCTGGTCCAACACAATGGCCCGAATTGTTGCCTGTATTGGAGGCGCTGCCGTGCAAAATCGTCATCGATCATATGGGTGGCTTTCCTCCGGAGTTCGGAGTGAATCATCCGACAACCCAGGTTATCCGAAAATTGCTCGTTGAGCGAGGAGCATGGGTCAAGTTGATCGGTTATCGCTTGTCGGACGACCTGATGGATAGTCGTGTCATTGAACGCGCCCACGCCTTCTATGGTGATGCGCCGGGGCAGATGATTTGGGGAACGGACTGGCCACATGTAGGTATAAAGAAGCCGGTGGATGCTGGTCAGCTCCTCAACGCTTTCGCACGCTGGTTCGACAACGACCCGGAAGTAATGCATCGCGTGCTGGCAATGAATCCGGCGTGCTTGTTCGATCAGTATGATGCAAATTGAGACCCTGGCGATGACTGCTGCTGGCTTTGCCATCCACCCTACGCCGACCCCGGCCCCAGCTCACCTGCTGGACGCTCTCCGGCGAGTGCCCACGCCGCACATCAGCGACAACCTGCAGCGCTTGACTGGAATCGCTGGTCTGCGCCCATTCCATCGCGGGGCCAAGCTGGTTGGAACAGCTTTGACGGTCAAGACCCGCCCCGGCGACAACCTGCTGATCTACAAGGCCCTCATGAGCGCCTCACCAGGACACGTGCTCGTGGTCGATGGAGGAGGCGAGACGAGCAATGCCCTCGTAGGGGAGCTCATCATGCTCTACGCCCAGCAGCGCGGCTGCACTGGGATCGTGCTCGATGGCGCCGTGCGGGATGTAGCGGCGTTTCGTGATGCCGATTTCCCCTGCTACGCGCGGGAGGCGATTCATCGGGGGCCCTACAAGACTGGCCCCGGCGCAATTAACGTTCCTGTCTGTCTGGGCGGGCAAGTCGTGGCGCCAGGCGACATCGTAGTTGGCGATGAGGACGGCCTCGTCACCTTTGCTCCATCCGAAGTCCCGCGCCTTCTTCATGCGATCGACCGAACCACTCAGATCGAGGAGGCCATCAGGGCCGAAATCGCCAACGGAATGGTGGAGCAATCGTGGCTAGCCAAGGCACGTGGTCCTCACGGTCTTAGATCCAACGCATCACTCAACTCACGCCCGCTTCGTATCCGGAGGACTTCATGAAAACCTTGCTGGCCCACCGCCTTGACGGTGTCAAGCCTTCGCCAAGCATGGCGGCCAAGACGCGTGTCGATGCGTTGCGCGCCGCAGGTCGGAGCATCGTCGACTTCACCATCGGCGAACCCGACTTCTTGACACCGAAGCACATCATGGACAGCGGCGTTGCCGCCTTGCTATCGGGACAGACGCGCTACACGTCGCCCAGCGGAACGCTCGCTCTGCGGCAGGCAATCGTCAACAAATTTCAGCGCGAGAACACGCTGGAATTCAAGCCCGAAAACATCGTTGTCGGGAATGGTGCAAAACACATCATCTACAACGCCTTCGCAGCTACCTTGAATGAGGGCGACGAAGTCGTGGTGCCTGCACCGTACTGGGTTTCGTATCCAGACATGGTAGCGCTCCATGGGGGCAAGGCCGTCGTCGTATCCAGTGATGCAAGCCACGGATTCAAGCTGACGCCGGAGGCTCTGGAATCAGCTCTATCTCCTCGAACGAAGTGGCTAGTGTTGAACACACCCAACAACCCGACCGGAGCAGTGTACACAGCCAGCGAACTGGTCGCATTGGGTGCCGTACTGCAGCGGCATCCTCATGTCTGGCTGATGACCGACGAGATCTATGAGCATTTCGTCTATGGCGATGTAAAGCATGCTTCTCTGCTCCAGATGGTTCCGGAGCTGGCAGAGCGGACGCTGATCATCAATGGCGTTTCCAAAGCCTATGCGATGACGGGCTGGCGTATCGGCTACGGCGCAGGCCCAACGCCGCTGGTGCAAGCAATTGCGATGTTGCTGTCACAGAGCACATCGTGTCCGAATGCCATGGCCCAGGCGGCGGCAGTGGAGGCACTCAATGGGCCGCAGCAATGCGTTGCAGATGCGGTGGCAATCTACGGCCAGCGCAGGGATCTCATTGTGGAGCTCCTGAGAAAGGTTCCTGGTGTCGACTGCGTGTCGCCAGACGGTGCGTTCTACGTCTTCCCCAGTGTGGCTGGACTTATGGGGCGGGTGACGCCTGGGGGAGGGGTTCTTTCCTCCGATGTCGACGTCATGCGCTACTTTTTGGAGCATGCAAGTTTGGCGGTGATCGATGGAACTTCCTATGGGATGCCCGAACATCTTCGCATCTCCTTTGCCACTTCCTTCGAATTGATTGAGCAAGGTTGCAACTTCCTTCGGGATGCTGTGAACGACCTCTCCTGAGCATCACCCATCGCGAAACCGTCTGGAGAAGACACCATGAAGACTTCTGTTCTGACTCTCGTTGCCAGTGCCGCCCTGATGCTGCTGGGCAACCCCGCACGCGCGGACCAACTCGCGGACATCAAATCGAAGGGGGTGTTCGTCTGTGGGACGCTCGGTACCGCCGAGCCCTTCAGCTTCTCCAATACGAAAACCCGCGAGGTTGAGGGCTACGACGTGGACTTCTGCAGGGCGTTGGCAAAGTCCCTCGGTGCGCAGCTTGAGCTGAAGCTCATTTCCGTGGCAGCACGCATCCCCGAACTTCAACAAGGTCGTGTTGACCTGGTTATTGCCAGCCTGGGGTGGACTGCCGAACGCGCTGAGCAGATTGCCTTCAGCGACCAGTATTTTGTGAGCGAGCAGAAGATGGCGGCACGCAAGGACAGCGGATACAAATCCCTCCAGGATGTGTCAGGAAAGCGCGTCAGCGCTCTCAAAGGCTCCAGTTCCGAGCTGCTTGTTCGCAAGGCAGTTCCCGGGGCAACGACCATCACCTTCCAGGATCCACCGAGCGCCTTTCTCGCGATGCTGCAAGGGAAAGTAGATGCCTTTGCCATTGGGGAACTCTACCTCGAGAAGTATCGCCTGCAATCTGAAAGCACCGTTCCCATCGTGAAGCTCGAGCCATCACTGGCGTCTGAACCGTGGGGAATCGGCATGCGCAAAAGCGAGCCGGGCTTGATCAAGCACGTGAACGCCGTGCTGCAGGCGATGGAGAAATCGGGAGAGGCCCAGCAGATCTTCGACAAGTGGCTGGGTAGCCAGACCATCTACAAGATGAAGCGCAGCTTCAAGATTGAGCCGATCAAAGGCTGATCCACATACTGCAACAGGAAACTGACCGTGGATCACAGGCTCGACTTTTCAGTGTTGCTGCGAGGAGACTATCCGAAATGGATCCTTGACGGCGTCATCACCATGTTTGAACTCACGCTGGCGGCGTGGTTGCTCGCGATGGCCTTGGGGACCATGCTTGCCGTTGCACGCATGAGCAACATCCGAATAGCAAAGATTGCGGTAGCGATCTATGTTGAGTATCACCAGAACGTGCCCATGCTGGTCCAGGTTTTCCTTTGGTACTTCGGCATCCCCGCGCTCTTGCCGCTGCCGTGGCAGCAGTGGATCAATGCACATAACAGCGCATTCGTGTTGGCTTTCATTGCAGCGGGACTGTGCATGGCAGCCTATGTTTCCGAAGGGTTGCGCGGGGGGATCCGATCCATTCCAAAGTCTCAGTTGGAGGCCGCGCGCGCCATCGGCCTTTCCTATCTTCAGGCAGCGCGTCTCGTAGTGGTCCCTCAGGCACTGAGGATTGCACTGCCTACCCTGGTGAGTTATACGGTGCTGTTGTTCAAGAACACCAGCCTGGCCATGGCAATTGGCGTTGCGGAGTTGACTTATGCAACCCGTGAAATTGAGAGCCAGTCGTTCAGGACCGTGGAAATTTACCTGCTATCAACTGTGATCTACCTTGGATTTTCCTTGGTGATCATGAAAGCAGGAACGTCTCTTGAAGGTCGCTATCGGATTCGAGCGAGGTAGACTGTGGATAGCATTCTTTTCATCCTGCGTGACTATGGCACTTTGCTTCTCGTAGGTCAGTACCCCAATGGGCCGCTCGGGGGATTGGCGGTCACACTGCTTCTTTCCTTGCTTGGTTTGACGCTCGCCTTCCCGATTGGCGTGGTGATCGCACTCGCACGCCTCAGTCCCTTTCGCTGGCTGCGCTGGCCTGCGATTGCGCTGGTCTATGTCGCGCGCGGCGTACCGCTGCTGATGTTCATTTTCTGGGTGTACTTCTTCGTCCCCTTGCTCATCGGTCGCACGGTCACTGGCTTCACGACCATGGTGGTGACACTTGTGATCTACCAAGCGGCCTACCTGTCCGAGATCGTGCGATCCGGTATTGAAGGCATGCCCAAGGGGCAAGCCGAAGCAGCGCGTGCCTTGGGGTTGAGCTACATCCAGACCATGAGGGAGGTAATCCTCCCCCAAGCTCTCTACAACATGATTCCAGCCTTGGTCAGCCAGTTCGTTTCAACTATCAAGGAAACCTCGCTGGGATATGTGATCAGCGTGAACGAAGTCACCTTTGCGGCGATGCAAATCAACAGTTCGCTCATGACGCAGCCATTCCAGGTGTACTTCATTCTTGCCGCCATTTACTTTTGTCTCTGCTTCTCACTGACGCAACTGGCGCGCTTCCTTGAGGGCCGAATTACATCTCGACGCGAAGGAAGCCGCCAGTCCGTGGTGGCTGTTGTATCACCCTCTACCACCACTACGGCGACAGCCGCGTGAACATGAACTTCAGCAAAAAGCCTCTCATTACCTTCAGGGACGTCAGCAAGTGGTACGGGGAGTATCGCGCGCTAAGCAGCATCAGCGCTGATGTCCACAAAGGTGAAGTCGTTGTCGTGTGTGGGCCATCAGGCTCAGGGAAGTCCACGCTGATTCGAACCGTGAACCGCCTGGAGGAGATCCAAAGTGGAGCAATTCATTTCGATGGCAAAGACGTACATGCGTCATCGGTCGATATCAACAAGTTTCGCAGCCAGGTTGGTTTCGTATTCCAGAGCTTCAACCTGTTTCCGCATCTTTCCGTTGCCCAGAACATCATGCTCGGGCCGGTGAATGTACGTAAACAGCGGCGCGCAGAGGCGAGAACCCGTGCTCTCGAATTGCTCGATCGTGTCGGCCTGGCCTCGAAGGTCGACGCATTTCCTGGACAACTGTCGGGAGGCCAGCAGCAGCGTGTAGCAATTGCGCGAGCATTGGCGATGGATCCCCCCGTCATGCTGTTTGACGAACCGACCAGTGCCTTGGATCCTGAGATGGTTGGCGAGGTGTTGCAGGTGATGAAGTCACTGGCGCGCGATGGCATGACAATGATGTGTGTCACACACGAAATGAATTTTGCCAGGGAGGTCGCGAACCGGGTGTGGTTCATGGACCAGGGGAGTTTGGTCGAAGTCGGAGTGCCGGACGAGTTTTTCTCGAAACCTACCAGCGAGCGAGCGCGCAAGTTCCTTTCTGACCTGCGTACTCACTAGTCTCTTGTCCCACTAATACGCGAGCAAAGTCGGTGCAACTTCTGAAGAAGCGAGTCAGTGTACCTATGAAGCCGCCAGCCGCATCGACGCGGGCGACGAAGCACGCACGCAGGTATCGATGATCAAGGTGTTCGCCACCGAAATGGCCTGGGACGTGATCGACCATGCCATGCAGACCTTTGGTGCGATGGGCATAACCAAGGAGCAGCCGCTGCAGCAGCTGGCCAACGAGATGCGCCTGATGCGCATCTACGAAGGGCCCAGGAAAGTGCACCGCTGGGTCATTGCCCGCGACCTGCCGGGCCTGCGCCGCTAAGCGCTCGCTTATCCCTTGCACCGGCGGGAACACGCCGGGCTTTCCACTTTCAGGAGACAATCATGCAACAGGCTTTCCGTTCCCGCCGCCGCTTCCTTGGATTGGCCGCGGCCGCGCTGGCCGCCATCGGCGCGGCTATGCCGCTGGCGGCGCCCGCCGCCGAATCTGCCGATGCTTTTCCCGCCCGCCCAATACGGTTCATCGTACCCTTCCCTTCGGGCAGCGGCACCGATACCACCGCACGAATGTTCGCCAAGAAGATCGGCGAGCTGACTGGCCAGGGCGTGGTAGTCGAGAACAAGCCCGGCGGCAACGGCTTTATCGGCGTGCGGACCGCGCTGAGCGCGCCGCCTGACGGCTATACGGTCTTAATCGGCAGCAATTCCACGCTATCGACCAACGCCGCCACCTTTCGCAAGCTGCCGTATGACCCATTGACGGACTTCGCGCCAATCTCGCTGCTGTCGCGCGGGCCCTGCGTGATCATCGTGCCGGCCAACTCGCCCTATCGCACGCTGACGGAGCTGCTGAAAGACGCCCGTAAGCACCCCGGCGCGCTCAACTACGGCTCTGGCTCGATCTCCTACACGATCTACACCGAGTGGCTCAACGAGCTGGCCCGCACCAAGACCACCGCCGTGCCGTACAAGGGCGCGGGCGATGTCATCAACGGCGTGATGGCGGCCAATGTCGACTTCGCCGTGGTGGATGCCAGCGGCGCCTTCGAACTGGTCCGTGGCGGCAAGCTCCGCGCGCTGGCCTTCACCGCGCCGCAGCGCTCGCCGCTGCTGCCGGAGGTGCCCTCCATCGCGGAAGCCGGCCTGCCGGACTTCCTGGCCCGCAATTGGGTGGCCGCGGCGGTCTCGGCAAAGACCCCGCCGGCGGTGGTGAGGCGGCTGCATGACCTGTTCGCGCAGGCCGGCAATGCCCCCGACGTGCGCGACTACTACACGCGCCTGTCGGCCGAGCTGATCCTGTCGTCGCCGGCCGAGATGCGGCAATACCAGAAAGACGAGATCCAGCGTTGGAAGCGACTGGCGGAGGTGGCAAAGATCCCGCTGCAGTAGCAGTGCCCCGCATCCTCCTTGTGAACTTTGATCGGAACAGAGCCGTATTAGCGAAAGCTACAAAGCCAACATCGGCATCGTTGCGCCCTTCATAGAGAGCGAGTTTGGACGAGTTGATCAAGATGGCGACGCACGTTGATCCCCCCGCAATGCGCAAACATACGCGGGGACCGAAGGCGCCGAAGAAGAAAGGCTATATGGCCGGATGCGCAGCACGGCGGCATGTTTCTACCGCCCGTGTCATCAAGGCTGGACGTGTCGTCTAATCACCTTGAAAGGGGTGGGGCTAAGGGCGCGGCTTGCGCGACCTGCTGAACAACACCATCGCAATGCCACCGAGGATCGCCGCGGAGGCGGCAGCCAGGCGTGGTGTGATCGCTTCCGACAGGAACAGCACGCCGCCAAATGCAGCGATCAGCGGCACCGACAACTGTACGGTGGCCGCGCGCATGGCAGAAAGGTTGCTCAGCGCCGCATACCAGATGACATAGCCGATGCCGGACGTCAGTGCGCCGGAGGCCACGGCCAGGGCAACCCCGGCCTTGTCGGTGTACGCGTTGGCGACGAACAGCAAGCTCAGCACGAGGGCGAGCGGCGCCGCCCGCGCGAAGTTGCCAGCCGTGGCGGCAAGCGGGTCGGCCACACCGCGGCCGCGCAGCGAGTACACGCCCCACGCTACGCCAGCGATCGCCATCAACGCAGCGCCGAGTGGTGGCGGGGCAGCAACACCCGGCGAGACCAGGTAGACGAGCCCCGCGACCGCCAGCGCGAGTCCAAGCGAGGCGATGGGTCCGAACCTCTCGCCCGAGCGAAAGCCCACGCTGAACATGGTCAGTTGCACCGCACCGAACAGAATCAATGCCCCCGTGCCCGCGGGCAAGGTGAGATACGCGAAGGAGAAGAATGTGACGTAGGCAAGCAGCATCGTCGCGGCGCGCCAGTCGGTATGGCCGCGCGCGAACCGTTCCGGCCTGATCCGTACGATGACCGCGAGCGTGATCGCTCCGGAAACCAGCCTGATGCTGCCAAAGCTGGCCGGATCGATATGCCCTTGCTGCAACGCAAGCCGGCACAGCAGTGAATTGGCCGCGAAGGCAAGCATCGCCGCCACGGTAAGGATGATCGTCTGCGAGGCCGGCACGCCACGGAGTTCTTCACGCATGGGTTGTCACCAGGACGACTGCCCAAGACAACAGCGCGACACCGAGCGGCGTGCTGAGACGGCGGCCCCAGCGCACGTTCTTTTCTATCGCCATCACGGCCGCAAGCAGGAGCATCCAGCCGAGGCTGCCGGTGCCGAGCGCGAACATCAGCAGCATCAGCGCCCAGCAGCAGCCGACGCAGAACAGGCCATGCTGCGCGCCAAGCGCGAACGCGTGCCACGCGTGCGCCTGTCCACGCCAGCGCTCGATGACGAAGCTCAAGGGCGTGCGGCACTTCTCCAGGCACCGGTACTTGAGCCTGCTGAACTGAAAGGCACCGGCCAGGGCAATGATCGCGGCGCCGATCAGCCAGCCGTGCCAGGCCAGGCCGGGTACGCTGGCGAGCAGGGATAGCACCGCACTGTGTAGTGCATGCGCCAGAAGCCCGAAGGCCCCCCACACCGTCATGTAGCCGAGCGCGAGCAGCATGAGCAGTCGCACATGGTCCGGGCGCCGGGCCGTCAACCGATCGAAGGCGTTGAACAACGGCAAGGTAGTCGGCAGCATCATGGCCGCCGTCATGAGGATCCACGCGGCGGCGTAGAGCACCACCGGCACGACCACATCGCCGGCGGGAACGACACGGCACAAGAACGCCGCCGGTCCTGATGCGGTCCAGTCACCGTGCTCAAGATAGCGTCCGTATGGCGTGCGAGTCCAAGCCCACAACGCCACCCACGCGAGCGCAATCAGCGCGGCCAGGATCGGCAGGAACACGCGCTGATGGCGCGAGGCGCCGGACTGCGGTGGGCCTGCCGTCGGGCTCATGCGTCGAAGACGAAGGTGCTTTGCAGGGCGTTATGGTTCTTGATGTCGAGGTCAATGCCGAGGGCGGCGTTCTTGGAGCGATAGGTCGGGGCTTTGCCGACGAATACCGGAGCCCCCGGCACCGTCGAGAACACGGTGTCGGAGAGGGTCGTCTGGCCACCCGTCGCGCCGAGATAGGGCTCAAGCTCGGCGAAGTAGTTCTGGCCGATCTCGAGCGTGCCCTTGCCCGCGACTACTGTGAATTGGATCGGTGCCCGCTCCACGGATACGACCGTGCCGATGAGCTTGGCGAGCTCGGCGACCGGCCCACCGGCCTGACCGGTGTAGACCTTCAGGAGTGCATCTTCCTGCGCTTTGGAGGCATTGTCGTCGACGTAGATCGCTGCCGTCCAGTTGCCTTGCAGGATATTGCCGGGTACATGTGCGACAGCCGCGATGGTATTGCCGCTGACATCGACGCCGTCGACCGTTCCCTTGTCGACGCGCCACGCGATGATGGTGTCGCAGGTGCCGTTGTCAGGGTCTTCGCCGATCCAGCAGGGGCAGAGGACGTTGCAGTTGCAAACCTCTAGCAGACGACCTTCCAGGTGATAGCTCATATGGACCTCCGTTGAAGGTACACAGGTACACAGGTACACGAACACCGGCCTGTTGCCGCAAGTCACGGCGACAAGTAGCAAATCAATCCTCTGCTACGGGGGGGGACAAGTCAAGATCAATGACGGTCGGGCAGGCGGTCGGGCGAGTGCAGCCGGCCATTCTCGACCGGGGCTGTCGAACTGGCTCATTGGATGCCCGCTTTGGGCGCGCCAACGCGAGACGGATTGCGGCCCGGTGTGATTTTTCAGTAATTTCAAGATTCGCTTGCCGGCGGATGACTGTCGCCGGAGGGTTCCTTGTCCCGGGTCGCGGCGCCGATCGTGATCGTATTCCTGCGCCATGTCGCGGGTGGCTTGCCGAACTCCCGCTTGAACGCGCGATTGAACGAGGCTTCCGATTCGTACCCGGCAGCCTCGGCGATCGACGCCAGCGACGAATCAGTGAGGCGAAGCTGCCGCGCGGCGAGCTGCAGGCGCCACAGCGCCAGATATTGCATCGGTGGTAGCCCGACCAGTTCGGTAAAGCGCTGTGCCAGCCCCGAACGCGAGATGCCAACTTCGCGGGCGAGCGCTTCCACGGTCCAGGGATACACCGGCTGCGCATGCATCAGCGCGAGTGCTCGCGCGACGAAGCGATCACGTAGTCCCGCCAGCCACCCCTTGCGATCATCGGCCATCGTGCCGACGTAACGGCGAACCGCTTCGACGAACACCAGCTCCGCAAGCTTGGCCAGCACCGTGGCGCTGCCCGCCTGCGCCGAGGCCGCCTCCTCGGTGGCGAAACGCAGTGACGATTCGAGCCACGATGCGCCGGATCCGCGCATGCTCACCTTGAACAGCCTGGGCAGCGCGGACAGCAGGGGGTTGCGCGAACTGTCCTGCATGGAGAGAAAGCCGCACACCATGCGAGTGAGCTCGCCACCGCCGCCGTGGACGAGTGTCATGACTTCACCCGGTTTCGCCTGGACATCATTGGCCAGTATCGGTGCCAGGAATTCCGGCAACAGATCGATGGAACTGCCTAACACGTGGGTCTCGCCCTGCGGTACCACGATGACATCGCCTGCCTCTACCTGCAGCGTGCTCGCCGGGTCGCCTGGCAGCATCGCCCAGCACCTTCCTTCAGTTACGAGATGGAACGAGACGACGTTCTCGGAGGGCGGCAGGTATGCCGAGCAAAGCGCCGAATCCGCCTGCCCGATGACGCACCAGGGCGCCGAAAAGCAGCCGTCGAGGTGAACTGCCCCCGTCAGCTGGATGACGCGCAACACGTCGGAGAGAGCATCCATGGCAGCGGTTGCCCAATGTTGGGGCCACGCACAAGAAATCCGGACGACCGGCTATTCAATCGCGCGCTTACCGTCAGGATACTAGCCCCGTGCCTGAAGGCCAACACACGCAAGAAGATTCGATTGAAGCAGGGCAGTAATAAGGGTTGTGGCGTTCCCCGCGAATCGGGCGGGTGATGCACACGTCGTATGCGCCTACTCCGGACGAACCTGGCGATTTGCGAATGCACAGGCGCGCACCCTGCGACGTCGTCGGACCTTAGTTGTCCCTCGACCGCATTTTTTGCAGCTGCACCAGCTGCAACCCCAAGCCCGTCTCCCAAGGAGAACCGTCATGTCCGCAATCCATTCACCTTCTCTGCCCGATACCGATCCCGCCGCCCTCAGGATCCGGCATGCCGTTGCCGGTGTTCAACCACCTCTCTCGCAGCCTTACGTCGATTCCGCGCGCTACGCCAAATGCGTGGAAGTTTCCAGGCGCGTCCGGTGGGACATTGATCGCGACGTGCTTCGCCATCGGGATTTCGACTTCACGAAGAAATTCCTGCCTGATGGCCTGTCGTTCGTCGATCGCCTGCCGTTCCTGAACGGCAACGAGCGCCGCCTGCTGTCGCAGATCCAGGGTCGCTCGTATGCCAATATCTTCGGCCTGGTCGAGCGGTTCATCGGCGCCAAGATGCTTGAGGTGAGCCGCGACCACTGGCTTGGCAACCAGATCGCGCTTGAGGCGCTGGTTCGCTTCACCGACGAAGAGCTAAAGCACCAGGCGCTGTTTCGCCGTATCGAGACCATGATCGGCGCCCGGATGCCCGCGGGATACAAGTTCGAACCGCAGCCCGATGACGTCGCGTCGTTCGTACTGGGCAAGTCCACGTGGTCGGTGCTCGCGCTGACCTGCCTCATTGAACTGTTCACGCAAGCCCACTACCGGGCCAGCATTGCGCCGGACAGCGAGCTCTCACCCCTGTTCAAGGATGTGTTCCTGTTCCACTGGAAAGAGGAGTCGCAGCACGCGATTCTGGATGAACTGGAATGGGTCCGTGAGAATGCGAAACTTTCGCCGCAAGCACGCGATGCGGCCGTGGACGACCTGATTGCGCTGGTGGGCGCCATCGATGTCATTCTGCAAGCTCAGGCGGCAGCGGACACGCGCTACTTCATCGCACTTTGCAACCGGCCCGCGACAACGGCCGAGAAGGATCGCGTGATGAACACCGTCCTTGCCGCCTATCGCTTCCAATACATCGTGTCGGGCGTGCAGATCCCGCGCTTCGGCGAAACGCTCAACGCCATGATTTCGCCGGCGCAAGCGCACCGGATCGGCGCCGCGCTCGCGCCGCTCATGGGCTGACAGGCAATCGGAAGTGCGGGAGCGCGGCTGGCGCTCGCCTGACTGAGGAACAGGCGTGCTGGTTGGTACTCCTATGCTAGATTAGTGCCGGACTTCGAACGGGGGGGCGTGACAAGTGTGGCGGGATTCAGGTAGATGGATTCGCTGATCACCGCCGCGGCGCGTGCGCTCGCTGCGGGCGACCCCCTCGGCGCGCTGAACCGGGTCGCCTTGCGCGACGACGCGCCTGCGCTCGCGCTTCGCGGCATCGCGATGGCGCAGCTCGGGGATTTCGCCCGGGCCAAGGCGCTCGTGCGAAGCGCGGCGCGCGCCTTCGGCCCGAAGGAAGCCGTGGCCCGCGCCAGGTGTGTCATTGCCGAAGCCGAGATCGCACTCGCCTCGCGCGACCTGGGCTGGCCCGCCAGGACGCTCGACGCGGCCCGATCAACGCTCGAAGCGCACGGCGACCACGTCAACGCCGCGCATGCGCGGTATCTCGAAGCCAGGCGCCTCCTCCTGATCGGGCGCCTCGACGACGCCGAACATACGCTCACCGGAGTCGTCTCCTCGCCCTTTCCACCTGCCGGCTATCCGCCCGCATTGAAGACCGCCCACGAACTGGTCGTCGCCGGGATCGCAATGCGACGCCTGCAATCGAAAACGGCGCGCGCCGCGCTCGATCAGGCCCAGCGCGCCGCACGCCTCGCGGGAATCCCCGCGCTGACGGCTGAGGTTGAAAACGCATCCCTCATCCTGAACACACCCGCGGCGCGCCTGATTGCGCGTGGCGAGGAGCGGCTCCTGCTGCTGGATGAGGTGGAAGCGCTGCTGGCGTCGAAAGCGCTCGTCGTGGACGCATGCCGCAATGTCGTGCATGACGCGGGCAAGGCGGTCTCGCTCGCCAGGCGTCCCCTGTTGTTCGCGCTCGCACGCACACTGGCCGAGGCGTGGCCCGAAGACGTAGCGCGGGAAACGCTTATCGCACAGGCATTCCGGACGAAGCATGCCGATGAATCGCATCGCGTGCGGTTGCGCGTTGAAGTCGGGCGGCTTCGCATCGTGCTACGGGAAGTGGCCGGTGTGAGCGCCACGAAGCGAGGATTCGCGCTGGTGCCGGGCCACGCGCGCGAGATCGTCGTGCTGGCGCGTCCCGTCGAAGACAAGCACGCGGCAGTGCTGGCCTTCCTTGCCGACGGTGAGTCATGGTCAAGCTCGGCCCTGGCGCTGGCGCTTGGCGCCAGCCAGCGCACCGTGCAGCGGGCGATCGATGCGCTGGCGGCAGCAGGCAAGGTGCAGTCGTTTGGTCACGGGCGGGCGCGTCGCTGGGTGACCCCGTCCGTGCCGGGATTCGCGACGACCTTGTTACTCCCCGCGCCCATGCCAAGTGACTAGGATGTACACATGCAAACAGTGACGAGGACAGAGAAATGAAACACTCGGCAGCCGAAATCATCCGTGAATACGGTCCCTTTCCAGGTATCGACAACGTGCATGGCGTCACCTATGACGGTCAGCAAGTCTGGTTCGCCACCGGAGACAAGCTGAACGCCATCGATCCGGCGAGCGGCAAGACGCTGCGCTCAATCGATGTCGCCGCGCACGCAGGAACGGCCTTTGACGGGCGGTACCTCTATCAGATTGCCGAGAATCGCATCCAGAAGATCGACCCGGCAACCGGCCGCGTACTTGGCACGATTCCGGCGCCCGGCAGCGGCGGCGACTCGGGCCTCGCGTGGGCCGAAGGAACGCTCTGGGTGGGGCAGTACCGGGACCGGAAGATCCATCAGGTCGATCCCCAGACCGGGGCGATTCTCCGCACCATCGAGTCCAACCGTTTTGTCACCGGGGTCACGTGGATCGACGGAGAACTCTGGCACGGCACCTGGGAAGGCGACCAGAGCGAACTGAGGCGAATCGATCCCCGAACGGGCGTGGTCGAGGAGAAGGTCGAGATGCCTCCAGGCGCCGGCATCTCGGGACTCGAGTCCGATGGCGGCGACCAGTTCTTCTGCGGTGGCGGGAGTAGCGGGAAGGTCAGAGCCGTCCGCCGACCCCGGCGAGGCGCCGCGGCTGGCGGCGACAGCGGGATCGCCGCCGGCACCACGAGCAAGTAATCGAAGCGGCCGTCGCGGGCAAGGTTGCGCAAGCCAGGAAGACAAGGCGCGCCCCCCGCGGCGGCAGTGATGCAGCTGCGCGGCAAGACTCAAGCGGTGCGCGACAGGTTGCGGGGGCAGAAGTGGTTTGATTAATTGACCGCTCGGTCGGGTTATTTTAGGATGTTCCGGCGCCATAAAGAAAAGAGACCCCGGAGACATCATGCCCCTGCGCCCCCGCCTTGCCTGCGTTGCATCGACTGCCGCCATCCTTGCCCTCGGCGGCATCGTGGAGATTCCCATTGGTCTTGCGACGGCACATGCGGCCTCGGCCCCTGCCGCGCAGCAGGTCGTGATCAAGCGGGACGAGTATGGCGTGCCGCACATCTACGCGGACACCGCCTACAAGCTTTTCTATGGCTATGCCTATGCCGTCGCGCAAGACCGGCTGTTCCAGATGGAAATGGCAAAGCGCAGCACGCAAGGCACGGTGGCCGAGGTGCTCGGCGAGAAGTTCGCCAAGTTCGACCTGGCAACGCGCGGCAACTACTGGCCCGCGGCGATCGAGCAACAAATTGCAGCTTTGCCGAAAAGGGAGCGTGACATCCTCGATGGCTATGCCGCCGGGATGAATGCGTGGATCGCGCAGGTCCGCGCGCGGCCCGGCACCCTGATGCCCAAGCAGTTCAACGACGCCGGCTTCAAGCCTTCGGACTGGAGCGCATTCGACGTGGCGATGGTATTCGTCGGCACCATGGCGAACCGCTTCTCCGACAGCACCAGCGAGGTGGACAACCTCGCGCTGCTCACCGCCCTGAAGGACCGGTATGGCGAAGCGCGCGGCATGGATCTGTTCACTCAGTTGAAGTGGCTCGTCAACCCGAAGGCGGTCACTACCATCGCAGCCGGCGAGCGTACTTACCCGATACGGCTCGGCGCCGCGTCAGTCACCGGCGGCCTTGCCTACACGTTGCCGCGCTACGACGGACCGCCTCCGATGGCCGAGCGGCCTGCGCGCGGCGACGACGGCATGCTGCTCGCGCTCGACGCGCAGGCCAACCGCGACACCGTGTTCGCCCAGTATGCGCAGAGCGGCGCCAACGGCCTTGCCGGTTTCCCGACCACCAGCAATATGTGGGTGATCGGCAAGCAGCGCGCGCGCGATGCCAAGGCAATCATGCTCAACGGGCCGCAGTTTGGCTGGTTCAACCCTGGCTACACCTACGGTATTGGCCTGCATGGCGCGGGCTTCGATATCGTCGGCAATACGCCGTTTGCTTACCCCTGCATCCTGTTTGGCCACAACGGCAAGATCTCGTGGGGATCGACCGCCGGCTTTGGCGACGACATCGACATGTTTGCCGAGCGCGTCGACCCCACCCGGCCTGACTTCTACTGGCACAACGGCAAGTGGGTGCAGATGCAAAAGCGCTCCGAGATCATCCACGTCAAGGATGGCGCGCCAGTGACACTCGACGTCTACCGCACCGTGCACGGCATCGTCATGCAGCGCGACGACGCCACGCATACCGCCTATGCCAAGGCACGCGCCTGGAGCGGAAAGGAAGTCCAGTCGCTCCTGGCATGGACCCGCCAGGCGCAGGCGCATGACTGGAAGAGTTGGACAGCCCAGGCCGCACGACAGGCCTTGACCATCAATTGGTATTACGCGGACCGCCAGGGCAATATCGGATACGTACACACCGGCGCCTATCCGCATCGTCGGACCGGGCACGACCCGCGCCTGCCCGTGCCCGGTACCGGGGAATGGGACTGGCACGGCGTGCTGCCGTTCTCCACCAACCCGCAGGTCTACAACCCGCGCTCGGGCTATATCGCCAACTGGAACAACTCGCCTGAGCAGGGCTACCCGGCCTCCGATCTGTTTGCCTTTCTTTGGGGCGCGGCGGACCGCAACGTAGAAATCCAGCATCGCATCGAGGCGTACGCGACGCTCGACAGCGACGATGCCTGGCAGATACTGAAGGACACCAGCCGCTCGGACCTGAACGTGCGGCACTTCCTGCCGTTCATCCGCAATGCGGCGGCGGCGCTGCCTGCCGACGACCCGCGCCGCCGCCTTGCCGATACGCTGGCGGGCTGGAACGGCATCAACGACGACCCGCGCGACACCGGAAAGTACGCCCGGCCCGGCTCGCCCATCATGAATGCCTGGCTCACGTCGATGCTGGCAAGGACCGTCGTCAAGGCTGTTCCGGCGCCGTTCGACAAGTGGTACATGGCCAGCGGCTACGAGACGACCCAGGATGGCCCCACCGGCTCGCTGAACCTCAGCACGGGCAGCAAGGTTCTCTATGAGGCGTTGCTGGGGCCTCGCTCGGCCATTCCCCAGCGCGTGGACCTGTTTGGCGGCGCTACGCCAGACGACGTGATTCGCGCCGCACTGGGCGACGCCTGGACATCGCTGTCGGCCAAGTACGGGGACGATATCGCGAGGTGGCAACCGCCAGCCGTGATGCTCACCTTCCGCGCGAACAACTTTTTCGGCATTCCGCAGGCGGACGCGGCCGAAGCCATCCGCGTGCCGGAGTACCAGAACCGCGGGACGGAGAATGACCTGATCGTGTTCGGCAGTGCCGCCGCTGCCGGCAAGACGCAGGCATGGGATGTGGTGGCACCGGGGCAAAGCGGGTTCGTCGCGCCGGATGGCACCCGCTCACCGCACTACAGTGACCAGCTCGCCCTCTATATGGGCTTCGGCCGCAAGCCGCTGCGCCTGGAGGCGGGGGAGGTCGCGCGACATACGCGCAGCGAGGAAAAGGTCATGGTCGCGCCTCGGTAGATCGTGGCTGGCCGGATCTGGCCGACGGTCTCGGGTTGATTCCTCGCTCGTGATCGAATGACCGCAGCGGACGCGAAGACAGCCACACGCTTGCGCGCCGACTCATCACACTGTTCGTTCGACAGACGTCTGCAAAATCCCCCCAACTATCGTTGCTCAAGTCATCTGTGCTTGCCTTCACTTCTAACAACTGAAAGCGCTTTTCACATTGCGAAATTCGCGCCGAATTTTCGCAGCGCTCTGTTTTCGTTCCTCGAAAACGCGTTCCACATCATGAAATTTAACAGCTATCTCATTGAAAAATAAGGATAAACCAACTCTTATGTCTTATATAAGACTTCGCCGTGATACGCCAGAATCGCCATACAATGATTCCACGCTGCTTGCTTCGACATCCGTAGCGGCACACGCAACCCTTTCTTCAATCGCGCTTAGGAATTTGACATGGCCCAGTATCAAGACGACATCAAGGCAGTTGCTGGTTTGAAAGAGAACCACGGCAGCGCATGGAACGCCATCAACCCCGAGTATGCCGCCCGCATGCGTGCCCAGAACAAGTTCAAAACGGGCCTGGACATCGCCAAGTACACCGCCGGGATCATGCGCGCCGACATGGCCGCCTACGATGCCGACTCGTCCAAGTACACCCAGTCGCTGGGTTGCTGGCACGGTTTCATCGGCCAGCAGAAGATGATCTCCATCAAGAAGCACTTCAACAGCACCGACCGCCGCTACCTCTACCTGTCCGGCTGGATGGTGGCCGCGCTGCGCTCCGAGTTCGGCCCGCTGCCGGACCAGTCGATGCACGAAAAAACCTCTGTCAGCGCGCTGATCCGCGAGCTGTACACCTTCCTGCGCCAGGCCGACGCCCGTGAACTGGGCGGCCTGTTCCGCGAACTGGATGCCGCCCAAGGACCTGCCAAGGCCGCGATCCAGGAAAAGATCGACAACCACGTCACCCACGTTGTGCCCATCATCGCGGACATCGACGCGGGTTTCGGCAACGCCGAAGCAACGTACCTGCTGGCCAAGCAGTTCATCGAAGCGGGCGCATGCTGCATTCAGATCGAAAACCAGGTGTCCGACGAGAAGCAGTGCGGCCACCAGGATGGCAAGGTCACCGTGCCGCACGAGGACTTCCTGGCCAAGATCCGCGCCATCCGCTACGCCTTCCTGGAACTGGGCGTGGACGACGGCATCATCGTGGCCCGTACCGACTCGCTGGGCGCTGGCCTGACCAAGCAGATCGCCGTGACCAGCACGGCGGGTGACTTGGGCGATCAATACAATTCCTTCCTCGATTGCGAGGAATTGTCTGCCGACCAACTGGGCAATGGTGACGTCATCATCAAGCGCGACGGCAAGCTGCTGCGCCCCAAGCGCCTGCCTAGCAACCTGTTCCAGTTCCGCGCCGGCACGGGCGAAGCGCGCTGCGTACTGGATTGCGTCACCGCACTGCAAAACGGCGCTGACCTGCTGTGGATCGAGACCGAAAAGCCGCATATCGCCCAGATCGGCGGCATGGTCAGCGAGATTCGCAAAGTCATCCCGAACGCCAAGCTGGTATACAACAACAGCCCGTCCTTCAACTGGACCCTGAATTTCCGCCAGCAGGTGTATGACGCGATGAAGGCCGCGGGCAAGGATGTGTCGGCATACGAGCGCACCCAGCTGATGAGCGTGGAATACGATCAGACCGAACTGGCGAAGCTCGCCGACGAAAAGATCCGGACCTTCCAGGCCGACGCGTCGCGCGAAGCAGGTATCTTCCACCATCTGATTACCCTGCCGACCTACCACACCGCCGCACTGTCGACCGACAACCTGGCCAAGGAATACTTCGGCGACCAGGGCATGCTGGGTTATGTGGCTGGCGTGCAGCGCAAGGAAATCCGTCAGGGCATCGCCTGCGTCAAGCACCAGAACATGTCCGGCTCGGACATCGGCGACGACCACAAGGAGTATTTCAGCGGCGAAGCAGCCCTGAAGGCGGCGGGTAAAGACAACACCATGAACCAGTTCTGATACCAGTAGTACGCCCCAAACATAGCGCCAACCCTCCCGGGTTGGCGTTTTTTTTC
>NZ_JFJV02000296.1:40231-72327 GCF_000611145.1 Cupriavidus sp. SK-3
TCTCCGGCGACATAGCTCGCGGAGGGGCCTGATCGAACGTTTTCCAGTGCGCACGAAACTGGAGAGCACGGTTCGCCACCTCGGCATTGAGGTTGACGGCGCTCCGGAGATGTCAGATCAAACTGAAGTCGCGGCGCCGGCCGCTACCAGTTCCAGCGCGCGCCCAAGTTACCCGCCATGTTGTGCGGCAGCGAGCTTATCCCCCCGGCGCGTCAGCCTGCTGGCCCAGTTGCCGCAGCAGGGCACCCACATAAACTGCGGACGCAGCCGCGTTTCGCCGCGTGCATAGCTTTAGTGGCCGCACCGCCCACTTCTCGCGCAGCGTCAACACACGCACGCCGTCACAGTTGATCGACTGCAGCACCGAGCGCGGCACCATCCCGATCCCAGCGCCCGAGCGCACCATTGCCACCACCGCCGCGAACCCGGATACCTGGATGCGTACGTCCATGTGATGTCCCAGAGCTGCGGCCTTGCCCACCATGAAGGTATGAATGGCCGCCCCGCTTTGCAGGCTGACGAAGGGGCGGCTCAGGCAGTCCAGGAACGCTACCGACTGGCGCGCGGCCAGCGGGTCACCCTCGGGCACCACCATGACGACTTCATCCTGACGGTACGGCAGGAACACAAGTTCGGGATGCTCGTCATCCCATGTGACCACGCCGACGTCGGCGCGCCCTTCGGCCACGGCGGCCACGATGTTGTGGCTGAGACGCTCGTCCAGGGAGATACGTACTTCCGGGTAGTCGCGCAGGAAGGTCTGCAGATCCCCTGGCAAGAACGAAGCGATCGCACTGCTGTTAGCAAAGATCGTGACCTGCGCCCGGACACCTTCGGCATAGGGAGCCAGGTTGGCGTGCATCTGCTCCAGCTCGGCAAGGCAGCGGCGGCAGTGCTCCAGCATGACCTGGCCAGCGCGTGTCAGCGACACGCCGCGTGCCTCCCGCACGAACAGCCGGGTGCCCAGCGCTTGCTCCAACTGCTTGATGCGCAGGCTGGCCGACGAGGGCGCCAGGAAGCATGTGGCGCCGCCTCGCGACACGTTGCCTGCGTCGGCCACTGCCACGAACAGTTTCAGGTCTATCAGGCTGTAGTGCATAAGGTTTCGTATTTTACAAAAGCTGTTTTCCAAACATCTCGTTTGTTCTGCATTTCACCCAGTGAAAGACTAAGCGCCTGCAATGCCTTATGTCATCGATTTTGTGAAAAACGAACTGTTACTGGGAAAAACCCCTATGTGCTTGGCTCTGGAAACCAACAATCTGACCGCGCTGACCCGCGCGATCGACGCCGCAATGGCATTGCCGCCGGATCGTTTGCCCGGCGCGGTGCAACACGCCTTGCAGGCATCTTTCGCCGACGGTAACTGGCTGACGCCGGCACAGCGCCAGCCGGACCCGCAGCGCTATGCGCGCCACGTGCTGCAGGCCGACGCGCAGGGACGCTATACGGTAGTGGCGCTGGTGTGGCAGGCCGGGCAGTTCAGCCCGGTGCACTCGCACCACACCTGGTGTGCGCTGACGGTGGTTCAGGGAGAGCTGCAAGAGCACTACTACGCCTGCGACCGCCAGAGCCTGCGCGCCACGCCGCTTCACTGGCAGCCGCGCGCCGTGGGCGCGGGCAGCAGCGGGACGGACGGCCTGGACCAGGTTCATCGGCTGGGCAACGCTGGCGCCGAAATGGCGATCTCCGTCCACGTGTACGGCGTGGAGGCCGCGCGCGTAGCCACCGGCGTAAACCGAGTCCTCGCGCTGGCCTCCTGAATCCGCTGGATTGCGCAAACATCGAAGCGAGCAAACACATGCAGACCATGAATCATTGGCAGCGCATTGAAGCCGCCCTGCTGGGCGAAGCCACCGACCGCACTCCCATCGCGTTGTGGCGCCACTTTCCGGAAGACGACCTGGACGTGGACAAACTTGTGCGGCACACACTGGAGTGGCAGCGGAAATGGGATTTTGACCTGGTCAAATTCATGCCGCCGGGCACATACGGCGTCGAAGACTGGGGCGCCGCCACGGCATACCAGGGCAGTGCCAACGGCGCGCGCGCGGTGGTGGCGCCACCGGTGCGAACCACGGAGGATTGGCTTCGGATTCGGCCGCTGGATGTGAGACAGGGCTCCTATGGCCGCCAGAACGAGGCGCTGCGCGCCGCCGCGCGGTCGCTGCGCGGCGCGGTGCCCATCCTGCAAACCGTGTTCAGCCCGCTAACCACGGCGCGCAAGTTGAGTACGGACAAGCTATTTGCCGACCTGCGCTGCGAGCCGGATGCGCTTGAGGCGGCGCTGCGGGTAATCACGGACACCACGATCCGGTTCGCTCTGGACTCGCTGGAGGCCGGCGCGCACGGCGTGTTCTTCGCGACGCAACTGGCGTCGAGCCGCATGCTGACGACCCAGGAATATGAGCGTTTCGGGCGCCGCTACGATCTGGAGGTGTTCGCGGCGTTGCGTGGCCAGGCGCAATTCAACATGCTGCACGCGCACGGCGACGACATCATGTTCGATCTCCTGGCGACGTATCCGGTCGAGATGTTCAATTGGCACGACCGCCTGACCAAGCCTGGCCTGGAGGCGGCGGCGGCGCGCTTCCCGCGCCTGCTGGTGGGTGGGTTGAACGAGCACGACACCTTGCTTCACGGAAGCGAACAGGAAATTGCGGATGAGGTGCGCAACGCCATATCGCAAACGGACGGCCGCCGCCTGATGGTGGGCCCGGGCTGCGTTCTCCCGGTTGCGACATCGGACTCGGCGATACGCGCCGTGGTCCGCGCCGCGCGCGCTCCCCAGGAGCAAGCGCTGTATGCTTGATGCCGCCGCGAGCCGGCACCAGCCAAGAATAGGGCAGCGCCTAATTGCCGCCTACAAAGATCAAGGAGATAACATGCGTCACGTCCTGGCCGGCCTGGCCGCTGCGGCGGCCCTGGTTCCCTGTCTGCAGTCCTCCGCGCTGGCGGCGGACTGGCCCGACCCGTCCAAGCCCGTGCAGATCATCGTGCCCGCGCCAGGCGGTGGCGGCACGGCCGACACCCTGGCCCGTGTGCTAGCCGAGCAATTGCACAAGCAACTGCACGCCACAGTCATCATCGAGAGCCGGGGCGGTGCCAACGGCAATATCGGGGTGGGGATGGCCGCCGGCGCCGTGCCGGATGGGTACAAGTTCCTGTTTTCGTGGGCGGGCACGCTGGCGGTAAATCCCAGCTTGTATGCCAGGCTGCCGTTCGATTCGCAAAAGAGCTTCGCGCCGGTGGCGCTGGTGGCCGATGTGCCCAATATCCTGGTGGTCAACAAGAGCCTGCCGGTCAAGAACCTGGCCGAGTTCATTGCGTATGCCAAGGCCAACCCGGACAAGCTGAACTACGGCTCCACGGGAAATGGCAGTTCCATGCACGTGGCCGGCGAACTCTTCATGCGCGAGACCGGCACCCGCCTGATCCACGTGCCATACAGTTCCCCCGGCCAGGCCACCACGAACCTCCTCGCTGACGATATCCAGGCCATGTTCCAACTGGTGCCTGGCATCCTCGGGCAGGTCAAGAGCGGCAAGGTGCGCGCGCTGGCCGTCATGTCGAACCAGCGTTCGCTCGCCCTGCCCGACGTACCGACCGCTGCCGAACTGGGCCAACCCAAGCTGATGTCCTCGACCTGGTTCGCGATGCTCGCGCCCCGCAACACGCCAGAGCCCATCGTGATGCGCATGAACGCGGCACTGAATGAAGTGCTGCGCGACCCGGAGGTGATCCGCAAATTTACCGAGATGGGGGCAACGCCGCTGGGCGGCACGCCGCAGCAACTGTCAGCGCACCTGGCGGGCGAACTCGTGAAGTGGCGAGCGGTGGTGAGCCAGGCGAGTATCAAGATTCAGTAGGGGCGCGCTCAGGCATCGACCAGCATCCCGGGCGCTGCCTTCTCGCGCCGCCCTGGCGTTGTACATCGGCAGGGACAGGACGCGATCGCGCTGGCTCAGCCAGGAATCGTCTGGCGTACCTGTCACCGCCCGGGGTGGAACCGTTACCCCGGGCGACGGGGTACGCCCCCGAATGCGCTAGACGTTGAAGGAGTCGTCATCCGTGAAGTCGTCATTGCCCAGCCCGTCATCCAGGAGGCCATTGTCCAGCGCAGCCCCGGGTTCCCCCAGCGGCGAGCGGTCTTCATTGCCGTAATAGTTGTTGACGACCGTCGTTTCGCTTGGCAGCGCACCTGCGGCTGGCTGTCCCAGGAAGCCGCTTGCGCCCCCGCCAGCGCTATTGCGATGGAACAGGTTCTCGATACCCTGGAACAGGAGCGCGCCTCCGGCTACGCCAGCAGCCGTGGTGGCAATGCCGCCCAGCGTGCTGCCCAGGCCGCCACTCAGAAAGCCGGGCCGAGGCGGCTGCGCGGGCGCAGCCTGGGGCGCTGCCGGCGGTACGGAGACAGGCGCGGCCGCGGCCTGCGGCGCGGCGGGACTTGCGGCAACGCGACCGGCACTATTGCCCCAGGCATTGTCCGCGTCGAGAAAGCGATTGGCGCCGCTGGCCTGCGCCATCTGCAACTGGCTCTGCAGCGTGGCGATCTGCGCCTTCGCTGACGCCAGTGCCTGGTCAAGCATCATGGCGCGCTGGACCAGCAGGTAGGCGGCATCCGGTTGCCGGGCGGCCGCTTCGGCGATGAGGGCATCGGCCTGGGGGTCTTTCATGCCGGCCCTGGCTTGGGTCAGCTGAGTCAGGAAAGCTTCCAGTGCTTGCATCTCTTGGGGGGTCATGGCACCTCCTACGCGGGTTGTTTTCGCGGGTTGTCTTGTGTGATGCCAGTTTAAGGGCAGAGACTTAAGCAAGACTTAAAGACATCAACATTGGTTTTGATGTGCCCGCCAGGTCTCGCCGCCATGACCCGCGCCCCGAGGGATGCCCCCGCGCCGGGCGGGGGGCACTCACCGCGTCAGAAGATGTGTTTGATGCCAACCATCGAGCCGAGCTGGTTGCCGCCCGGGGTGGGCGCCGTACCCGTCCCCGCACTGCTGACCGAAAGCGCGGATTGTCCGCCGTTGGCGATATAGCCGGCCGTTGCATACACCGAGGTCCGCCTGGAGAACGCATAACTGGCGCGCAGGGCACCCAGCCAAGCCTTGTCCGCGCTGTGCCGGTACTGCAGGTAATACACCTCTCCTGCGACATTCACGGTTGGCGTGACGTCGTACGCCACGCCGCCATAGAACAGGTTGCTGCGCGGCGCGGCCGCCGCCTCGTTCCGGCGGCCGACCCAGCCGAGGCCCGCCTTGGCGTTTGCAGCCAGCACATAGCCGCCCACGACGAGGCGGTCATCCTTCAACGTGCTGGAGGTCAGCCCGCCGAATGCACCGGGTCCGCCGCGCAGCGAGTCGTAGGCCGCGGCGACGGACCACCAGTTGGTCTCGTACTGAACGAGGGCGGACCACTCGCGGCAGGCACGGATATCCGCGGGATTCTCGCCGGCGCAGTTCGTTCCGGACGGGCTCGGCCCGGCGTTGACGCTGTCGCGGCCGAAGCTGTACGTTGCGCCCAGCGTCAATCCGCCGAACTTGCCTTTGTAGGCGACAGCGTTGTCGGCGCGGGCATTGGGGAAATAGCTGTCCAGTGAACCGGAGCCATAGGCGTTCGGCCCCAGGATGTCGGAGTCCAGCATTGCCCAAAACAGCATGGTGTACTGGCGGCCGAAGCTGATCTGGCCCCAGTTGTTGCTCAGTCCCACCCAGGCCTGGCGTCCGAACAGCCGTCCCCCCTGGTTGGCCGTCCCGCTGTCGGGCGCGAAGCCAGACTCCAGTGCAAAGTTCGCTTTCAAACCGCCGCCAAGGTCCTCGGTGCCACGCAGGCCCCAGCGAGACGGCACCGTGCCGCTCAGGTTCGGCATGCGCGTGACGCTGTTGCTGGCGGCGCCGATGTGATTCACGAACTCGACCCCGGTATCGACGACGCCGTACAGCGTGACGGACTGGGCCGATGCCAGTGCCGGCAGCGAACAAAGCAAAGCTAGCGCTAAGGGGCGCAGGTTCTTCATATTGACTCCTCGATTTTTGTTATCAGGGCCCGCGCTTGCGGGCGGTTGGCTCAATCCAGGTATTGCAGTCCGGCGCGGGCCAGGGCGTCGCGCAGGTTGTACATATCGAGTCCCAGTTCACCGGCGGCAAAGCGCTCCCGCTTCGCCGCTTCGTTCGCGGTGCGTGCTTCGGCCGCATCTGCCACCGCCATGGCGTCGCCTGCGGGTACCACCACCACGCCGTCATCGTCCGCGATCACCACGTCGCCCGGATTGACGAAGGCGCCCGCGCACACCACCGGCACGTTGACCGAGCCAAGCGTGGCGCGCGCGCAGCCTTTGGCGTGAACGGCGCGGCTGAAAACGGGGAAGCCCATCGCGGTCAGGTCCTTGACGTCGCGCACGCCCCCATCGATGACCAGGCCCCTGGCGCCGCGCGCCCGGTAAGACGTGGCCAGCAGATCACCGAAGAAGCCGTCCGTACTGTCCGCCGTGCAGGCGGCGACCACGACGTCGCCGGGCTGGATCATTTCGGCGGCGACGTGGAGCATCCAGTTGTCGCCGGGCTGCAGCAGCACCGTGACGGCCGGGCCGCAGGCGGCCGCGCCGGCGTACACCGGACGCATATACGGCTTCATCAGGCCAAGACGGCCCATGGCTTCGTGCACGGTCGCCACGCCGAAGCGGGACAGCCGCGCCACCGCATCCGGATGCGCCCGTTCGATCTGGCGCCGGACCACGCCAAGCTGGGTCTGGGAGGGATACATTGCAGTCTCCTTATCTTCTCAATGTCAAAGGCCGCGGGCCTTGAGCCGCGCGTCGAGGCGGGGATACACACGGCGGGCATTCCCCTCGAAGATCTTGTGCCGTTGCTCGGGCGTGAGCTGAGCCGCCTGGTCGACGTAGCGGCGCGTATCGTCATAGTGGTGGCCCGGGGGCGGGGCGGGGGCCCCCCCCCCCCCCCCGCGCCGATCATTTCGGACGCAAACAGGATGTTGTCGACGGGAATCACGCGCGTGAGCAGGTCGATGCCGGGCTGGTGATAGACGCACGTATCGAAGAAGATGTTGCCAAGCAGATGCTCCTCGAGTTCAGGGAGCTTGAGCTCCTGCGCCAGGCCGCGGAAGCGTCCCCAGTGATAAGGCACCGCGCCGCCGCCATGCGGGATCACGAATTTCAACGTGGGAAAGCGGCGGAACAGATCGCTGGTCAGGCATTGCATGAACGCCGTGGTATCGGCATTCAGGTAGTGCGCGCCAGTGGTGTGAAAGCAGGCATTGCAGCTCGTGCTGACGTGGATCATCGCCGGGACGTCATACGCTGCCAGCATCTCGTAAATGGGATACCAGTACGGGTCTGACAGCGGGGGCGATGCCCAGTGGCCGCCCGAGGGATCGGGATTCAGGTTCACGCCCACGAATCCGTAATCGACGATGCAACGCTCAAGTTCGGGGAGACAGGTGCGCGTGTCCACGCCCGGCGACTGCGGCAGCATGGCCGCGCCGACGAATTGATCCGGGAATAGTTGCGCGACCCGATAGCACAGCTCGTTGCACAAACTCGACCATGTGGCACTCGTCTCGGCGTTGCCGATGTGGTGCGCCATGAAGGAAGCGCGTGGCGAGAAGATGGTGAGATCGGAGCCGCGCTCCCGCATCAGCCGCAGCTGATTGGAAGAAATGGCTTCGACCAGTTCATCGTCGCTGATTTGCAGGTCTGACGCAGCGGGGCCGAGGCTGGGCGAGCCGAGGTTGGCGATCTGCTGCTTGCGCCAGTCTTCCAGCGCCTTCGGCGCGGTGGTGAAGTGTCCGTGGCAATCGATGATCATAGCGGCGTGTGCCTGGCGCGTACCAGGCGTGTGGGTTCAGTTTGCAGGCCATGCGGCGGCGGGGATCATGACCTCGCCGCGCATGATGGGTCGGGCGGTGCGCAACAGCGCGCTGCGCAGGATGGTGTTCGGCCGCGTGGGATCGGTTTCCAGCTCGACGGTGAACTCGCCGGTGGGGTGTTCAACGCTGATGGCACGGACCGGGCCATCGCCGGGGATCTCGGCAATGCCTTGCGCCACGGTATGGGGAAGGACGCAGGCGGTGCCCACCGTCACGGCCGCCAGCACGCCGATGGCCTCATGGCAGACGTGCGGAATGAAGCAGCGGGTAGTGAGGCTGCCGCCGGCACGCGGCGGGGCGATCAGGCACATCTTGGGATAGCTCTTTGCGGTAACGTCGCCCAGTCCCATTCGATGTCCTGCTTCCAGTCGCAAGGCCTCCAGCGTTGCCTTCAGCGGTGCGTCTTCGTCCAGGGTTTGCACGCTCTCATAGCCGGTGCGCCCCAGATCGCTGGCGCGCAGCAGGACCATCGGCATGCCGTTGTCGATGAGCGTGGCATCCACCGTCATCGTCTGGCCGGTGGCAGCCACGCCGGCCGTCAGCCGGTCCAGCGCGCTGCCGGTGGGAAGCAGGGCAGGGCAGACGGATCCCGCCGTATCGAGGAAATCGATCACGATAGGCGCGGCCATGCCGGGCACGCCATCGATGCGCGCTTCGCCCGCGTAGCGAGGCTTGCCTCCGGGCGTCTGCATGGTGATGTCGCACACCATGCCCGTATTCCGGGTGAGCACCCGGGCGCGGGTGACATCGCCGCGCGGCTTGAGCAGGCCGCACTCCAGCGCGAATGGCAGCACGGCGGCCAGCATGTTGCCGCAGTTGGGTGTGGTGTCCACCGTATCGGTATCAGGCTGAAGCTGGGCGAAGAGAAACTCGAGATCCGATTCGCCCGGCACGCCTTGCCCCACGATGCCGACCTTGCTGGTCAGCGGATGCGCACCACCCAGGCCGTCGATCTGCCGCGGGTCCGGCGAGCCCATCGCCGCCAGCAGGATGCGGTCCCGGGCAGCGCTCTGCGCCGGCAGGTCCCTGGCGAGAAAGAAGGGGCCGCGAGACGTGCCGCCGCGCATCAGGATGCACGGTACCGGCATGAGATCCGAAGCGATGAAGTCATTCATGGAACAAGATCCGCGTACGTCGATGAGTGGCGAGTATTGGCGCTAAGCCTTTGCGGTGGGTTGCCTTCTGACCCGGCCAGTGTTCCAATATTCTTATTGGCTTGGCGAAACGCAGGCGCAAATCAGACGCTGATCAGACGCAAATCAGACGCAACTCAGGCACCAGATGGATCTCTCCCCGATCAGCTTGCATCACCTCTATGTGTTTGCCGGCGTGGCTGCCGCAGGCGGCGTGCGGCGCGCGACCGAGACGCTGCACCGGGCCTCGTCAGCCATCGCGCGATCGGTGTCCGCGCTGGAGAGCAGCCTGGAGGTGGAGCTCTTCGAGCGCAAAGGGCGCGGCATGCTCCTCACGCGCGCCGGAGAAGAAGTGCTGCTCCGCGTCCAGCAGATCGACATCATCCTGAAAGAGGTCCGCGAAGAAGCATTGCGGCTGCGCAGCCGCAATGGCGGCGCGGTTGCCAGCCTCGAATCGCTGTACAACGAGCGCCGGCTGGAGGTGGCCACCATGCTGGCCGAGGCGCACCACATGCCAAGCGTGGGCGCGGTGCTCGGCGTTTCGCAATCCGCCGTCAGCCAGGCGGTGGCGCGGCTGGAAGAGATACTGGGGCAGCCTTTGTTCCTGCGGACTGCGCGCGGCATGATTCCAACCGACGTGGGCGACCGCTGGATGGTGCGGTTTGAGCGCGTGCTGGCGGAACTGCGCCATATCAAGGCCGACGTGGCCGCGCTGAGCGGGGTGCTGGAGGGCGTGGTCACGGTCGGCGCCTTGCCGCTCGGCCGCACGCAACTGCTGCCGGCCGCCATTGCCGCGCTCCATGCGCGCCACCCGCGCCTGCGCTTTCGCTCGCTCGAGAGTCCTTATGAGGAACTGACCGCGGGGCTGCTCAGCGGGCGCATCGACCTGATCCTTGGCGCGTTGCGGCCGGGTTACGCGCAGGGTCTGGCGATGGAGCCGCTGTTCGAGGACCGGATGGCCCTGATTGCCAGCGCCGGGCATCCGCTGGCGTCCAGACGGCGGCTCACCCTGCGCGATGTCGAGGCCTACCCGTGGGTGCTCTCCCGTGCCCGTTCACCGCTGCGCGAGGCGCTGGACGGCTACTTTGCGCAACAGGGGCGGCCCTTGCCGCAGCCCCTTGTGGAAACCGGAGACCTGGCCCTGCTGCGCGGCCTGCTGTTGCGTGGCGACATGATCACCGCCTTGTCCGCCCACCAGCTCCACTATGAGATTGAGCAAGGATCGCTCTGCGTGCTCGATCTCCCCATACCCGGCGCGAGCCGTCCCATCGGCATCACGACCCGGGCAGGCGCCCGGCTCTCGCCAGGTGCCGATGCGCTCCTCGCCGAGCTTCGCGCCTGCAGCGCGGCCTGGCGCTGACGTCCTGGCCAAGGCGCGAGCCATTCGGGCGCCGATAAGCAGATGGCAACGCCGCGCCAGCCGAAAGCAATACATGCCGACCGCTCCAATCGTAGACTAGCCTCGCCATGAACGTTGCGCTGGGGTGCACGTACAGCATGGCGATGATGGCGATTAGTCAGATGAACGATAAGGACCCGCGTTCGGGTTCACCAGGAGACGGCATGACCGCACGGCCCCGGCTCGATATCCGAGCCCACATCAATGATCGAAAAATGTCGAGCTACCAGTGGCTGCTGCTCGGCTTATGCTTCCTGATCGTCGCCACCGACGGCATGGATGTCGCCATCATGGGCTTCCTTGCCCCTGACATTACACGTGAGTGGGGCATCTCCCGGGCCAGCTTCGGCATCGTGATGAGCGCCGCGCCGCTCGGACTCGCCATCGGCGCGCTGCTGGTGGGCCCGCTGTCCGACCGGTTCGGCCGCAAGAAGCTGCTGATCGGCTCCATCGCCCTGTTCGGTTCGTTCAACCTGCTCAGCGCGTTTTCCGACAGCATTGTGACGCTGTCGCTGCTGCGCTTCCTGACCGGCCTTGGCCTGGGCGCGGCAATGCCCAGCACCACCACGCTGCTTTCCGAGTACGTGCCGGAACGCTCCCGCAGCACGCTGCTGGCTGCCATGTTCACCGGCTTCAACCTGGGCTCCGCACTGGTAGGCTTTGGCGCCGCCGCGCTGTTGCCGCATTTTGGCTGGCGCACGGTGCTGATGGTGGGCGGCGCACTTCCGCTTATCTGCCTGCCGGTCTACATGCTGCTGATTCCGGAATCCGTGCGCTTCATGGTCGTGCGCAAAGCGGCCCCGGAAAAGATCGCCCGGACCCTGCGCCGCGTGTGCGGCGGCAAATTCCCGGACAACGCCGAATTCACCATCAGCGAGCCGCCGGTGCCCACCTCGCAGCCCGTGCGCACCCTCTTGTCGCAAGGCTACCGCGGGATCACACTGTCCCTCTGGCTCACCTATTTCATGGGCTTGCTGGTGATCTACCTGCTCAGCGGCTGGCTGCCGACCCTGATCAAGGACGCAGGGCTGCCGATCGAACGCGCCGCCAACCTGACTGCGCTCTTCCAGCTTGGCGGAACGGTGGGAGCACTCGTGGTCGGGTTCTACATGGACCGCCGCGCCGCCAACAAGGTCATCGCGCTAGCCTACGTCTGCGGCGCCGCATGGATTCTGCTGCTGGCTTCAGGCAATGTGGGCTCCACGCTGTTTGCCTTCTATGTGCTGATGGCGGGCTTCTGCATGAGCGGTGCGCAGACGGGACTGAACGCGTTCGCCCCCTCGTGCTATCCCACCCCGGTCCGCGCCACCGGCGTGAGCTGGATGCTGGGCATCGGCCGCTTCGGCAGCATTACCGGGTCCATGGCTGGCGGCGTGCTGCTCAGCATGGGATGGGGCTTCAGCGCGGTCATCGCCATCCTTGCCATTCCCGCGACCATGGCCGCCATATCGATCATTTCCACCAAGGTGCAGCAACGCGCCGCACTCGCCTGAGTCCTTACCATGGCCACTATCATCGGCGCCATCGCGTCATCCCACACGCCCACCATCGGCTTCGCGCTCGATGCGGGCAAGCAGCAGGATCCCGCCTGGGCTCCCATCTTTGCCGCGTATGCGCCGGTCAGCGAATGGTTGGCCAAAGCCAGGCCGGATGTCCTTGTCATGGTCTACAACGACCACGTGACCTCCTTCTTCTTCGATCACTACTCGGCATTCGCGCTGGGGATCGGCGAGTCCTATGCGGCGGCCGATGAAGGCGGCGGCCCGCGCTCGCTGCCCGCCATCGGAGGCCATGTCGGCCTGTCCCGGCACATCGGCGCATCGCTGATGGCGGACGAGTTCGACATGTCCTTCTTCCAGGACAAGGCGCTCGACCACGGCTGCTTCTCGCCCTTGTCGGTTCTGCTGCCGCACAGCGATGGCTGGCCGCTCAAGATCGTTCCGCTGCAAGTCGGCGTCCTCCAGTTCCCGGCCCCGTCGGCACGTCGCTGCTACAAGCTGGGGCAGGGGCTGCGCCGCGCGATCGAGAGCTACCCGGAAGACCTGCGCGTGGCCATCGTGGCAACCGGCGGGCTGTCGCACCAGGTGCACGGCGAACGCGCCGGATTCAACAACACCGCGTGGGATCATCGCTTCCTCGATCTGCTCGAATCCGATCCCGAGGCACTGCTGGAACTGACGCACGCCGACTATGCAAAGCTGGGCGGCTTCGAGAGCGCCGAGGTGGTGATGTGGATGGTCATGCGCGGCGCCATGTCGAGCGGCATCCGCCGCATCCACCGCGACTATTACCTGCCATCCATGACCGGCATCGCGGTCGCTGTCTACGAGAACGAAGCGTGCACGGATCCCGACCGCCTTGCTGCGCGTGCGGAGCGCCAGCGCGAGCATATCGGGCATCAGTTGCGTGGCATCGAAGCGCTTGAAGGCACCTATCCCTTCACGCTGGAAACGAGCGTGCGGGCCTATCGCATCAACCGCTACCTGCATCAACTGGTGCAGCCGGCGTTCCGCGCGCGCTTCCTGGCCGATCCTGCCGCCACGTATGACGAAGCCGGCCTTACCGCGCAGGAACGGGAGATGATCACCAGGCATGACTGGCGCGGGATGATTCACTACGGCGTGATCTTCTTCCTGCTGGAGAAGCTCGGCGCCGTCACCGGTGTCTCGAACCTCCATATCTACGCCGCCATGCGGGGCGAGTCGCTGGCGGATTTCCAGAAGACCCGCAACGCGCCCGGCGCGCTGTACTCGGTAAGCGGTTCGGCCGCCAAAGCCGGTCAGGGCGCCGCCTGGCAAAACCCGGTGGAACAACCAGATACGGCGGCGTCCGCCGCCAAGCCAGACTAAAGCGGCAGAGCCAGCCGCTCCCTTCCAGCGTTCCCTTCGTTTTGACCCCCGCCGTGCGTTCCTCGCACGGTGAGGCCCGCTGTTGCCTAAACATTGCCCACAAGAAAAGAAGGAGACCAGTCAATGCGAGCTTCGAGACCCAACCTTGTCCCGCTTCAGGCGCTTCAGGCGCTTCAGGTGCTGAGCGCCGCTGTTCTCGCCGCCTCACTTGCGGCTTGCGGCGGCAGTGATGACGCCACCACCACTACCACTACCGCCCAGGCACCCGCCCTGACCCCAACCCCCGCAACAGCCAGTGCCGCCGACCAGTGCAGCGCCCTGGCCAACAAATCGATTGCCGCAGGCGATATCGGCATCGCCACCAGCGGCGCCATCATTCAGTCCGCGCAGTTGATGTCGACCGCGGCCAACGGCGAATACTGCAAGGTGCTCGGCGCCATCCGTCCGGTGGATGTCACCGCGCCCGACATTAACTTCCAGGTCAACCTGCCAAGCACCTGGAACAACAAGGCACTGCAGATGGGCGGCGGCGGCCTCGACGGCACCGTGGTCACCGGCGACGGCGCGTTCACGAGCCAGCCCGCCAGCGTGGCCAACGCGCTCAAGCAAGGCTACGTCACCTACGGCAGCGATAGCGGGCACGACGCATCCGGCGGCGGCGCCTTCGCGCTCAACAACGAAGCGCTCGCCAATTTCGGCAGGCTGCAGATCAAGAAGACGCACGACGCGGTCAAGGCCATCGTCAAGGCACGCTACGGATCGCTGCCCACGCACAGCTACTTCATCGGCGGCTCGCAGGGCGGGCACGAAGCCCTGATCGCCGCGCAGTTCTACCCCGAAGACTACGACGGCATCGTCTCCGGTTTCCCCGCCTACAACGTCACCATGATGCACGTGGCCAGCAACGACTTCGCCAAGGCGCTCTACGCCAACGGCGGCGCCGGCTGGATCAACGCGGCCAAGATGAAGCTCATCTTCAACGCCGCCATGAGCGCCTGCGACACGCTCGACGGCGTCGCCGACGGCATCGTCGGCAACCCCAACGGCGCTGCCTGCACCGCGCTCACCAGCAAGCTCGCTGTGGCCGACGCCACCAATCCGCTGCGCTGCGCCGGCGGCACGGACGCAGGCGACACCTGTCTGTCAGATGCGCAGATCGCAACCGTGGCCCACCTCAACTCCCGCTTCAGCCTCGGCTTCCCCATCGCAGCCGGCATCAGCAGTTACGGCAAGTGGCCGATCCTGGACGGCACCGCATTCGTCACCGAAGGCCTCGGCACCAAGGCCGCCTACAGCACGCCCCCCAGCGGTGACGCATTCCAGTACACCATCTCCGACACCACGGTGCGCTACATCATCACCAAGAACCTCTCGATCGACTCCATCCAGGGCTTCCAGCCCAGCGCCTGGCAGAACCGCATTGTCGAGGTCAGCGAGATGCTCGATGCCAGCTACGTCGACCTCGACGCGTTCCGCGCCAAGGGCGGCAAGATGCTGATGTTCCACGGCACCAACGACTCATCCATCACGCCGTACAACTCCATCGACTACTACACCCGGCTGGTCACTCGCTACACCCAAACCACGGCAGACACGTTCTCGCGCTTCTACCTGATTCCCGGCTTTGGTCACGGCAGCGGGCAGTTCCAGAGCCGGGTCGACTGGCTGGCGGCATTGGATACGTGGGTGGCGAACGGAACAGCGCCGGAGAAGCTGGTGGCCACGGACGGCAACTCGGACGCCACGACCACGGCCACCAACGGCCGTACGCGACCGGTTTGCCTGTATGGCACTTATCCGAAGTACACCGGGCCGGCCAGCCCGACGCAGGCGCAGCAGAACGATGCGGCTAACTTTACTTGTACGGTGACAGCCAGTTAAGAGGGGAGGGACCGGCCCATGCAATGTGGGCCGGGGTGGCTTCCCCTGCATCTAATACTGCGCGTCGATCAAGTGGTCTGCGCCGCTTCCGCGCGTGATGTGAGATAAGTCAGGAAGACCGCGATCAGCAACAGGGCTACGCTCGCTTCGAAGGTGCTTTGGTAGCCGCTGCTGTCGAACAGCAAGCCCCCCACGGTAGAGCCTGTGGCAATGGCAAGCTGGACAACGGCCACCATCAGCCCGCCGCCGATCTCGGCGTTCTTCGGAAATGTCCTGGCCACCCAGCCCCACCATCCTACGGGCGCCGCGGTGGCAACCAGCCCTCAAAAAACCAGGAGTGCAACGACGGCTGTCGTCCAGCCTCCAAAGGTGATCAATGCCACGGCGATGGCAGCCATCAAGACCGGTATGGCAATCAGCGTCGGGTAGAAGCGCCGCTTGAGTACCGTGCCGATGAGCGTGGCCCCAGGTGAATGCGGCGCTGGCCGGGCTGGGTATCACCCTGCTGCCCGAAGATGAACTCATGCAGCATATCGAAGCAGGCCGGCTAGTGCGCGTGCTGGAGGACTGGTGCCCGAAGTTCGAGGGCTACCACTTGTACTACCCCAGCAGGCGCCAGCCCTCGCCGGCGTTTTCGCTGGTGGTGCAAACGCTGCGCATCGCTGGCCCTGGTGCGACAAGTGGGACAAGTGGGACAAGTGGGACAAGTAGGACAAGGCATTGAGCAATCGGCAATCCACCGGTTGAATCGCCGGTCAGGCGCGCTCATTCGGCTATCATGCTGACTCCGGCCATACCGGCAACTACGCGTCATCGCGGGGCAATTCGGGTTTGCCCGGGTAAAGTATTCGCGCTTGTTGTCGATATGCAGTGCAGGCACCACCCCGTTCAATTCGCCTAACCCGACGTCATGGCCAAACATACGCATCGCAGCCGTCGCAAGCGTTTCCTGATGCGGGTTGGCTGTGCATCCATGCTGTGTTTGCAAGCACCGTTTTGCAGGGAATCCGTTGCCGATTACAGGGTTGGCGATGATAGACCGGCCAACGCTGGAGGCCGTGGCATTCCCGGCTCCGTTGCAACCTCAGTTGCAACCTCCATTGCAACTGATAGCGGCATAGACCGCCGCACAGACGCCACCATGCCTCGCCATCGGTTCTTGCGCGATGCAAGCGCCGACGGTTCGCTTCCCGGTCCGTCAAAAGTGCCCGCTGAAGCACGGCCAATCCATCCCGGAATCGAAACGTGAACCACCAGGCGCGACGCATTGCGTTTTCCTCGCTGCTAGCTGGCCTGGTCAGCCTCGTTTTATTGGTCCTATGCGGTTGTCAACAGCGAGACAGCGCTTCGTCGGGTGCAGCCGTGCCGGCCAGGACCTCCATTACAGCATTGATATGGGCGCCAGACTGGCCGGAGGAGATGCTCCGGATTGCTGCTGAATTCAGCAAACTCAATCCAGACGTCCGTGTGAATGTGCAGTTCATGGTCGGCAATTCGGTCGAAGAGAATATCAAGCCCCGGATTGCTTCTGGCAACTTGCCGGATCTGGTGAGTGTCAACCCGAACGCCTATGCGGCTGAATTGGCCGATCAGGGCGTCCTGGCAGACGTGAGCGCGACATCGGCATGGAGCAACATGCTCGGCCCTCTCAAGGGTGACTGGACCAGTCGCCAATCCAGGCGTTTTGGCATTTCCGGTGGAGTGGCTACAACGCTGATCTATTACAACAAGACACTGTTCGCGAAGGCTGGGGTCAACGAACTGCCAACCAATTTCCAAGAGTTCCTGATGGTTTGCGAGCAGCTCAAGCTTGCGGGCTTCACACCCATCATGTGGAACGGCGGCTTCCCGAACATGCTCGGCAACGGCCCCTTCAGCTTCGGCTTTGGCAACAATGTGGTGGCGCGCGAGCCAGACTGGAAGCAGAGAATCGGTGATGGCACGCTGGACCTGAACACGCCTCAGGTAGCAGATATCTTTGCCAGGATTGCGCTGATGCCGCAACGTGGTTACGTACAAGACGCCTTCATGGCGACGGATTACGATGAAGGCATACGGCTGTTCAAGGAAGGCAAGGTTGCGATGGCTTTTCACGGCAGTTGGGCAGCCGGCCCTTTGCTGCACGGCAACCCCTTCGAGGTTGGCGTGTTTATTCCGCCCTGGAACGCGCCGGGCAAGCGGGTGGTGCCTGTGATCGGCAGCGAAACCGGGTTTGCGGTGTGTGAGACGCCCAACAAGGCCGCAGCCATGCGTTTTCTCGAATTCATTGCCGGGAAGGGGTTCTCCATTCTCCAGAGAAAACGCCAGAATATCCCCCCATTCAAGCAAGGCGCGGGAACGCTCGTGAGCGATCAGAAAATTGTCGACTACACAAACATGGTCAGTCGCTATCCGGTGACCGCCAGCCCCTACTATTCAGTTCTACCCTCCAACTCAATCGAGCAGCTTCATCGATTGATGCAGGAAGTGCTGGTCAGGAAGATCACGCCCGGACAGGCAGCCAGGCTCCTCGACGAGTCTGTCAAGAATGAAGCAAAGATGCACTACCGATGAGCTCAATCATAGGTTCGCTGCGAAGCGCTTTCGCATATCTCTCGCTGGACCTGCTGCGCCGTGTCGAAATTCGCTACCGGCTGATGACTGCGTTCATCCTGCTGTCGCTGATACCGATACTGATTTCAGGCTACATATCGTATGTGGAGTCGACCGCCGCGATCAAGGAGAAGGCGGAGGTATTCTCCAAAGAGATGGTCAAGCAGGTATCCAAGAACATCTCGTTGCGGATGGAGCAGATCGAGACGGAAAGCGGCCTTCTTGTGCTCTCCGATCGCGTTCAAGGCGCGCTGACAAGCGTTGTGGATGGCAGTGCAAAGGAGCAGAGCGAGGCGCGCCAGGATATGACCCGCCTGCTCCTGCAGCACTACGGATCGGTTGACTTCATCAACCAGAAGTATCTGCTCGACAAGAACAACCGGATCCTGGACACCCAGGTGTTCGCGCAGCTGAGCCGGGGTGTGCTGCGTCTGGTCAGGCAGGCTCCCGATCGCAATGGCCGGCCTTACTGGGGCAGTTACGACAACGGCGTCGGGCAACAAAATCTCGGGATGGTGCGTGCCATCATCGGCAAGAGCAGCAATCGGCAGATTGGCAATCTGGTTCTGGTCATTGACCCCGAGCATTTTTCGACAATTTTTGATGACGTCGCCCTGGGGAGTGGAGCGGAAATCTACGTTCTCGATGCCGGCAACAACAAAGTGGTTGTCCGCGCCGACGGCATTTCCGCGAACACCGAGGGGATGGCCGAGCCTGACCTGATCAAAAAAATCGGGCACAACGAGCTACACGGGGAGCCGAGTGGCTTCGTCGACTTCGAGGGCAAGCGCGACGGGCGCTACCTTGCCGCGTACGCGGCAATTCCCGGCACGACATGGTTTGTCGTGAGCACAATCCCCGAAAGGAAGTTGACGGCAGAGGCACAGTCCGTGCGCAATCAGATCGTACTGGTTGGCATCTCGGGGTTCCTGCTTTCGATCTTCCTGGCCTACTTCATTTCCCACAGCATTTCGGCACCGCTCAATGAGCTGGTGCGAAAGATGCACGATACCGGCAACGATGCGGGCGCCGAAGCGGAGGCGCATGCGCGCACTGATGCCGGCGGCAAGGATGAACTTGGCCGGCTCGCGCAGCGTTTTGAAAGAATGAGTGGGGCGATCAGCCAGAAGATCCAGAAGATCAACGAGATCAACGCCTCCCTTGAGCAGACCGTCGTCGAGCGAACAGCGGAACTCGTCTCCAGGGAGCAGGAGTCGCGAACGTTGATTGAGAACTCGCCGGACACGATTACCCGCTACGACCGGAACCTCCGCCGCACTTACGCCAATCCCGCCTTCTGTGCCTCGGCAGGGTGCACCCTGGGCGAATCGCTCGGCAAGCGGCCTTCGGAGGTTCCCGGCGGCGCTAACGCGCTGATCTACGAGGAGAAAATAGCCGACACCATTTCAAGCGGGAGAAGTGGGCAATTCGAGCTGAGATGGCTCAGCAAGGATGGACGGGAACACTGCACCCATATCCGCCTGACGCCAGAGATTGACCGGTCGGGCAAGGTGAACTCGGTGCTGGCCGTGGGTCGTGATTTATCGGACCGGATGGCATTCGAGGCGACAATCTGGAAGCAGGCCAATTTCGATGCGCTGACCCATCTTCCGAATCGCCAGATGTTTCACAGCCGTCTCGAGCAGGAAGCCGGCATGGCGCATCGCTCCCGGCAGCGTATGGCCTTGATGCTGATCGACCTGGATCGCTTCAAAGAGGTCAATGACTCCCTGGGACACGACACAGGAGACATCCTGCTGATCGAGGCCGCCAGGCGCATCATCTCGTGCGTGCGGGAATCGGACATCGTCGCTCGCCTTGGCGGTGACGAATTCACCGTCATTCTGCCCAACATGGACGATACCGAACGCATTGAACGGATCGCAAAGGCCATCATCCACAAGCTGGCCGAGCCCTTCAAGCTCGGCGCGGATGAGACCTTCATTTCCGCCAGCGTGGGCGTCACACTTTATCCCGACGACACCAGCGAGCTGGATGTCCTTTTCAAAAATGCAGACCAGGCCATGTATGCGGCCAAAAATGCCGGGCGCAACCGTTTCAGCTACTTCACGCCCGACTTGCGTGTAGCGGCGGAAAAGCGCCAGCGTCTCACGAGCGATCTACGTGCCGCCCTGCCTGGCGGACAGTTCCAGGTTTACTATCAGCCTATCGTCGACCTGGAGACCGGGGAAATCTACAAAGCCGAGGCACTGATCCGCTGGCTGCACCCCGAACGCGGCACGATCAATCCGCAGGATTTCATTCCATTGGCCGAAGACACGGGGCTCATCGTTCCGATCGGGGATTGGGTGTTCAAGCAGGCCGTGCACCAGGCCCGTCAATGGCGCGGCCGATTCCATCCGTCTTTCCAGATCAGTGTCAACATGTCACCGATGCAGATCCGGCAAGACGGACTGGTTTGCAATCAATGGTCCGACTATCTCGTTCGGGAAGGGATGCCGGGGCAGAGCGTTGTCGTTGAAATCACCGAGGGCCTGTTACTGGACGCCGAACTGAATGAGAAGTTGCTGATCTTCCGTGATGTGGGAATCGGGATATCGATCGACGACTTCGGCACTGGTTACTCGTCACTGGCCTATCTCAAGCGCTTCGACATCGATTACCTCAAGATCGACCGCTCGTTCGTACATAACCTCGGCTTTGATGGCGACAATCAGGCGCTTTGCGAGGCAATGGTCATGCTGGCTCACAAACTGGGATTAAAAGTCATTGCCGAGGGCGTGGAGACGACAGAGCAACGCGATTTTCTCATTGCCGTGGGTTGTGATTTTGCCCAGGGATTCTTGTATTCCGAACCGGTTCCGCCTGAGCAGTTCGAGGTGTTGGTGTGGCCGAATATCGAGGAAGGGTCTGGCAGTCCGGCCTGCGCCACGCTTTAGTGACTGAAGGTGTCAGCCCGTGCCGAACATGCAACATTTGGGTTTTTGCCGGGCAGGGGGGCGGCGGATTCAATCCGAACGCACGAGCAAGAAGCGAAGGGCATCGCGCCACCAGGCATCGTCTACATGCTCGAACCAATCGTTGTGCTCGGCACCGGGCACTACACGCAATTGTTTCGGCGCTACCAGCCCCTTATGCAGTGCGACGCCAAATTGCGCCGGGACGATGCTGTCGCGCTCGGCAACCACCACCAAAACGGGCCGGGTGAACGACGCCAGGTTGGCCGCGCTGTCGTAGCGATCCCGCAGCAGCCACGACACCGGCAGCCAGGGATAGTGGTAGCCGGCAACATGTTGCAGCGTGTCCCATGGCGTGATCAGCATCAGGCCTGCTGTCTTGTCCCGCTGGCGCGCGCTGGCCGCCGCCGCAACGCCGGCCCCCAGCGATTCGCCGATCACCAGCAGCGGTGCGCCATATTGGCGATAGGCCTGTGCGATGACCTGCTCTGCGTCGTTCACGAGGCTGACCTCGCCCAACGGTCCCGGGCGCGGTCCGTAGCCCGGATACTCGGCGAGAATGACGCGTACGCCCTGGGGCGCCAGAGCCGCGGCGTACGCTCTGCGGTGACCGGCATGTCCGGCATTGCCGTGGAACACGATCGCAGTGGCACGCACTGGCGCAGTGGGTTCTGCGAGCAAGCCCTTGAAGTCCTGCGAAGACGGCCATGCCCTCAGGCCGCCAGCAACCAGTTCCGGCAACTCAGCCTTTGCGGGGAAATACAGGAACTGATCCTGCAGGGCTGCAAGGGCAGGGGATGGCAGGAGACTCCAGAGCCATAGTGCAAGCCCGGCGGCCTTCATCGCCATGCGCATTGCTGTGGTTTGGATCTGCCGTCCGGGACCGTCCCATTCCCTGCCGATGGCGTCGCTGGGCTGGTGAACTGACGGCCGCATTGGGACGTTCATCGGCATCTGGGCATCCCTTCCTATCAAGCGGCGCCGTCAACATGCGGTTGGTGCTGCGGCGCCATCGGATTCCGCACGGATTCGTAGTGACTGAACGGGATCGTGTAGTTGCCGTGACCGTCCGTGATGTTGTTCAGGCGCGACCGGTCGTCGTGCGTGTCGAGCGGATCGAAATCGCACATCGTGCTGCGGCGCTCGGCCAGCGAGGTCTTGCCGCACCCTGCGTGCCGCAGCATGCCGACTGTACGAATTGCATCGGGACTATAAAGCATGGTCGCCCTCATCCGGCAACGGCAGTTAGACCATTATTGGCGATATAGGGCGGGAACGCCATGTGGGGTGATGGCCGACCTTTGGGGCGGGCCGGTGACGCATGTAAGCCATGCGGGGCACTGAAAGGGGGGCAAGCAGGAGCTTCTTTGCCAGTGCACCGCACAACGATCGTTTCGTCCCTGCAATTGAACCGGCGATGCCTTCATGACGGCATCGCCGCGGTGTTAGCTCAAGCCATCGGCCACTATTGCTGCGTGAGCATCAGGTTCAGGTTCTGAACCGCTGCGCCGGATGCGCCTTTGCCAAGGTTGTCGAAAACCGCGGACAGCAGGACGTGCCCGTGTTCCAGGTTAGGAAATACGCTCAAGCGCATGTCGTTCGTACCGTTCAGCACTTGCGGATCCAGGTGCTTTAGGGCGCGCGACTCGTGCAGCGGCAAGACACGTACGTGGGCCGCCTCGGCATAGTGGCGTGCGAGGCATGCGTGTAACGTGGCGCCATCCACGTCGGGTGCCAGCAGCCGCAACTCCAAGGGCACCGTCAGCACGATACCCTGGCGGAACGCGCCATACGCAGGGACGAAGATGGGACGCTGCGCGAGCCCGGCGTGCTGCTGGATCTCAGGAGTGTGCTTGTGCACGAGTTCCAGGCCATATACCTGGAATGAAGGCGCGTTGACGGCGCCCTGCCCCTCATGTTCCTCCACGCCGGCACGCCCGCGTCCGGAGTACCCGGACACCGCATGAATGCTGATAGGGTAGTTGCCTGGTATGAGTCCAGCCTGCACCAAGGGACGCAGCAAGCCAATTGCACCGGTCGGATAGCAACCGGGATTGGTGACCCGACGTGCGTTCGCAATGCGCTCAGCCTGTCCCAGCGCCATTTCCGGAAAGCCGTATGTCCAGTCCGGCTGTGTGCGGTGGGCGGAGCTTGCGTCGATGACTCTGACGGCAGGATTAACAATGGCGTCCACTGCCTCGCGCGCGGCGGCATCAGGCAAACAGAGGATGGCGATGTCGCAGGCGTTGATGGCTTCTGCGCGCCGCCGCGGATCTTTGCGTTCGGCAGCGGCAAGCGTGAACAGTCTAAGGTCGGTCCGGTTGCGCAGCCGTTCGTGGATTTGCAACCCGGTGGTGCCTTGGTCGCCATCGATGAAAACAACGGGAGAGCTCATACGTGGAATACTCCGGTGACTGTGGGTTGTAACGGGTGGAAAGAGCCCCTATGTTCCATGGAGCGCTAGAATAGAGAAAGTTGTATTTCATAACGTGAATATTCAGTTTTCCTGAATCTGGACGCCGACATGCGAGAGATCAGCCTGGACCGCTTGCGCACTCTGGTCGCCATTACCGACCGTGGCTCATTTGCCGATGCGGCGCGTGCATTGCACCTGGCGCCGCCAACGGTCAGCCTCCACATCGCTGAACTCGAAGACCGCATTGGGGCTCCACTCCTGTCACGGAAGCGCGGACATGTAAGGCCGTCGGCGATAGGAGAGGTGCTGGTGGAGCGCGCGCGTCGCCTGCTGGCCGATGCGGAGCAGGCGTTAGACGATATTCAACGCCAGGTGCAGGGGCTCGAAGGGCGCGCGCGGCTCGGTGCGTCGACTGGCGTGATCGCGCACCTGTTGCCGCAAGCGCTTGAGGTGCTGCGCCAGCACCATCCCGCTATCGACATTCAGATTGCAGTACTCACGTCGCATGAAACGCTGTCCCGACTGGCGGATGGAACGCTGGATGTCGGGCTGGTCGCACTGCCTCAGCCCCCGGTGGCTGGACTCGTGATAAAGCCTTGGCGCCGCGACCCCGTGATGGCCTTTGTGCCGGCGCATTGGCGGTGTCCGGCCCGCGTCACGCCTGAATGGCTCGCCGCCCAACCTCTCATTCTCAATGACGCGACCACGCGTCTCTCGCGCCTGACTGCGGAGTGGTTCGCGGCTGGGGGGCAGCATCCTGCGCCGCGCATTCAGCTCAACTACAACGACGCGATCAAGAGCCTGGTAGCGGCAGGTTACGGCGCAGCGCTGTTGCCCCATGAGGCCACTACGCCATTACCCGACAAGCGCATTGTCATGCGTCCGCTGCGCCCGGCGTTGTGGCGTCGGCTCGGCATTGCACATCGTGCGGGATACGTAGAGCGTTCCACGCAACACGTACTTGATGTGTTGTGGGATCTGCGATTGGCGTAGGAGTTGCCATTTTCCGCTTCGGTTCGTTCTCGCTGGGACAGTAGCCCTATTGCACGCCACCCCGATCGATTGCCTGGTCGAGCGTCCACACCGGGCGGGTTGCGTCGAGTTGCGAGGCAATCCTTGGACCAGACTCCGGAGCAGCATGACAGCACGTCCTTTGCCCCCAATGCCAGGGAGCGCTCCGGACGGTCGCAGGGGGAAAGCCACTACCAATTCCAATGGAGCGCAACCGCTTTCTCGACAAGCGCGTCCGCCCTCGTTGCACTGGGTGTCCAGACGGCCTCTGCTTGCTCGATAGCGTGCCGGCCGCCAGGCTCCTCCGGAGGCGTTCAGCGCGTCGCACGCCCGAGTGGCCTCCGACGGTTACGCCCGTAGCGTCGCTCTCATCATCGCGCCAACGCGATCGAACAGGCATTCCGCAGCAGGCGCCACGCCGAGCAGGTGTATGCAAGCATGCACCATGCCCGGCAAGCGATTCTGTTGCACGATGACGCCCGCGTCGGCGAGACGGAGGGCATAAGCCTCACCTTCGTCGCGCAGTGGGTCGTACTCGCAGACCAGAATGGTGGCGGGCGGCAGACCACCGAGTCGCCCTGCCCGCAGCGGCGATGCATATGGCGAGCCTTTGTCCGCTGGTCCGCTCAGGTAGGCCGACCAGCAGAGCGCCATCACATCCCGCGTCAGGTAGTAGCCCTCGGCAAACTCGCTGTAAGAAGGCGAGTCCATCGCGCTGTCCAAGGCGGGGTACAGCAGCAGTTGATGCGCGATGGCAGGGCCATTGCGGTCGCGCGCCAACAGGGTTGCAGCGGCTGCCAGGTTGCCGCCGGCGCTGTCGCCGCCCACCGCGATCCGTTTCGGATCGATGCCGAGTTCCGCGGCCTGGTCGAATGCCCACGCCACCGCGCGATAGAAGTCCTCCAGCGGCACGGGAAACTTGTGCTCGGGCGCGAGCCTGTAGTCCACCGACAGCACCACGCAGCCGGTGGCGTTGGCCAAGGCGCGGCAGGGGTTGTCGTAAAGCGCCAGCGAGCAGAGAACCCAGCCTCCGCCGTGAGCGAACACGATGGCGGGCAGCGGCGCGTCCGCTTGCCGCGACTCCGTCGGCCAGTAGCCGCGAATCCTGATCTCGTGGCCGTCATCAGCTGTGACGCTGAACATCCTGACCGCCGCCACTTCCTGCAAGGGGCCGTGCAGCGCAGGCAAGTCGCGTTCGGTGGCGTGGCGCATTTCTTCCAGCGACGTCCCACCGCTGCTTGCTGGCAACGCAGCGAGGAAGCGAGCGATATCCACATCAACGGGCATGCGCATGCCCTCCCTGCTCCGCTTCCAGGAACGGCAGCAGTTCAGCGATGAATGCCTCCGGTGCCTCCTCCATGATGAAGTGGCCGCAGTCCGGCACCACCACGCCGCGCAGGTCGATGGCGTGGTCGCGTAGCGTCACCAGCGGCGCGTCGTTGGTCGCGTGTTCCGCGCCGATGGCCAGCACCGGCATCGCCAGCTTGCCCTTTGCGCGTTCGCGGTTCTGCCGCACCGTTTCCGGAATCGCGCGGTAGTAGGCGAAGCCGCCGCGCAGACCGCCCGGCGCCGAATAGGCCGCGATGTAGGTGTCCACGGCCACGCGGTCGCGGCGATGGGACCACTGGTCGAACATGAAATTCAGGTAGGCGGCCTCGCGCCCGGCTATCAGCGTTTCGGGCAGATCGGCTACCTGGTTGAACATGAAGTGCCACAGGAACTTGTTTTCAGCCGGCGGCGCGAAGATGCTCGGCGCTTGCGCAAGTCCGGGGATCACGGCCTCCGTAAGCGCCAGCCGCGTGACTGCGTCGGGATGGTCGCTTGCCAACGCGTAGGCCACCCACATGCCCACATCGTGGCCGACCACCTGAAAGCGATCATGGCCCAATGCCGCCATCACGCGGTGCAATGTGTGGGCAGTGGCGCCGGTGTCGTAGCCCGTCGGCGGCCGGTCGGAATGTCCCGTGCCCGGCGGGTCGACCGCGACGGCAAGGAAGCCGCGTTGCGCGAGCGCCGCCATGACATGGCGCCAGGCGAACCACGTCTGCGGCCAGCCGGGAATCAGCAGCACCGGCTTGCCACTGCCTGCGGTGACACAGTGCACGCGGTGGCCGTCAATGCGTACATAGGTGTGCGTGTATTGGGAGTCGTCTTGCATGGATGCCTTCGGTGGATGCATTGGATGCATTGGATGCGTTGTTGGTATCAGGCAATGCCGAGCATGCTGTCGATCTGCGACTTGTTGACCGCGGCGCCAGCAAAGTCGTCGAAGATGCGTGAGGTCACGCGGATGATGTGGCTGTTGATAAAATCCACGCCTTCGCGCGCGCCGTCTTCCTGGTTCTTCAGGCAGCACTCCCACTCCAGCGTGGCCCAGCCCTGGTAGTCGTATTGCGACAGCTTGGAGAAGATCGACTTGAAGTCGACCTGGCCATCGCCCAGCGAGCGGAAGCGTCCGGCGCGCTCGGCCCACGACGTATATCCGCCATAGATGCCCTGCCGTCCGCTCGGATTGAACTCGGCATCCTTGACGTGGAACATGCGGATGCGGTCGCGGTACAGGTCGATGTAATCCAGGTAGTTCAGCTGTTGCAGCACGAAGTGGCTGGGGTCGAACAGGATGTGGCAGCGCGGATGCTCGCCAACCAGTCCGAGGAAGCGCTCGAAGGTGGCGCCGTCGTGCAGGTCTTCGCTGGGGTGGATCTCGTAGCAGAGGTTGACGCCTGCCGCATCGCAAGCATTCAGCACCGGCAACCAGCGCTTGGCGAGTTCTTCGAAGGCGGCTTCGATCAGGCCTTCCGGGCGCTGCGGGAACGGGAACAAGTAAGGCCACGCGAATGAGCCGGAGAAGGTGCCCATCTCAGTCAGGCCGAGCCGGCGCGATGCCTTGGCGGCAAGCTCGAGGCGGTCCAGTGCCCATGCAGTGCGCGCCTCCCGATTGCCGCGCAGCGCGGGCGGTGCGAAGTTGTCGCACATCGCATCGTAGGCGGGATGCACCGCCACTAGCTGGCCGAAGATATGCGTGGTCAGTTCACTAATGACCAACCCGTGCTCGGCCAGCGTGCCTACAACCTGGTCGCAGTAAGTCTGGCTCTCCGCCGCGGTCTTCACGTCGAACAGGCGCTCGTCCCACGCTGGAATCTGCAATGCCTTGAAGCCGATGTCGGCTGCCCACCTGGCGATGGCGGGCAGCGTGTCGAACGGCGCTTGCGCGTCGCTGAACTGGGCGAGGTGGAGGCTGGGGCCTTTGATAGTTTGCATTTATTCAACCATTCTTTGTCGATAGGCAAAGAATAGACGGGCAAGATGAGGAAGTCAACCGTGTTCGGCGCCGCGACGGTAAAATGCGCGTCGCTACAGCATTCACCTTTGAGCAGAATATGGCCGGACGCCCCAGAGAATTTGATAGAGACCAAGCGCTGAAGACGGCCATGACCGTGTTCTGGGAGCGCGGCTATGAAGGCGCGTCGATGTCGACGCTGGTCGAGGCGTTGGGCCTGGCCTCGGCGCGCATCTACGCGGCGTTTGGCAGCAAGGAAGCGTTATTCCGAGAAGCCGTGGCGCTATACGAAGCAGGCGAAGGCGGTTTCGCGGATCGCGCCATGCAGGAAGAGGCATCGGCCAGGCAGGCCATCGCACGCTTGCTCAACGACGCGGCGCTGACCTATACCAAACGCGGCCGTCCACACGGCTGCCTGGTGGTGTCCGCGGCCAGCAGCTGCGCACCCGAGAACGAACCGGTAGCCGGCTGGCTGGCGGAACACCGCCGCCAGCGCACACAATCCATCATTGAACGGCTGCATGCTGCAGTGCAAAGCGGCGAACTGCGACAGGACGCCGACATCGCCGCGCTTGGCGATCTCTATGGCGCGCTACTGCACGGCATCTCCGTGCAGGCCCGCGACGGCGTCAGCCGCGCCCGCTTGCAGGCGTTGATCGAGCCCGCGATGCTGGCTCTGGATGCTGCCGCAGCCCCTGGCAAAGCAGTCTCTCAGGGTTGATCCGCAAGGATCTGGCGCGGCCAGGCCAATCTTCAGCTTGAGGCGCATGCGTGGACTGGCGAGCCAACTTTCCGTGGGCGGCCGCACATTCCTGTGCGCTCGGCCGCAGATAGTATGTTGCACTATCGTGCCGGTCGTCTGCGCCAAGCCTGTTAGGTAGCCAGGCCTCTCGGATTTGTTGCCCCGGCGACTCCGCCGATGACACCTTTCCTGTTCGGAGTATTCGCGATGACCACAGACGCATCCGCTCTTGAGCCAATCACAATTGGTGGCCTGACAGTGCGCTATCTCATAGACGGATCCGCCACGAAGGGCATGGGCGTCTTCGAGTTGACGATCGCCCCGGGAGCAAACGTCCCGCCACCACATAGTCACACCCACAACGAAGAATGCATATACGCCTTGGAGGGGCTCATCCGCTATTCCGTTGACGGTGTTGTCAGGGATCTGGCGCCGGGTCAGTGGATGCATACCCCCAAGGGCTCCGTCCATGCGTTCAGCAACCCTCATCAAGGCACTGCCAAGGCACTAATCGTCCTTACCCCTGACCTGGGTGCGCAATACTTTCTGGATGTACAGGGAGTTGTGAATGCCGGCGGGCCGCCAGACCGCCAGAAGTTGTTGGCAGTCATGGCCAGCTACGGGCTCGTTCCTGGCGCCCCGATTCCAGCAGTTGCCCAACAATCGGTTGAAGAGGATGTGTCCGCGTCGCAAGGACGCCCCTTGACCTAAGCGTTGAATGGCAACCTTCCGCTTCGCCGAAAGGCGGCTTCGGGGGGCGGGCACCAGCGTTCGTCGTTGACTGGCGAATGGCCGTTCCTCGGTTGCAGTCGTCCAATCCAGCAGCAGTTGTCGACGCAAGCGGTCATACAGCGTCACCAAGACCTCGAGTCCGATCGTCATTGACATCCCCACAGCGACTCGGACGTGGGATCGGGCCAGGTCATCGTGCGCTCGCTACACCCAATCGGGACGTCGCGAGCGTACTTGCACATTCTGGCCAGCAGAACACGCCAAATCTGGGGATGGCGGTATTGCAGGGGGAGGAGGCGGACGGAGCATCCGTCCCTCTTGCCTCCTTGCCAATTGGCAGCCGAGCCGTCAGGCCGGCCGTTTTGCTCCGCACTCGCCGCAGAAGAGGTCGTCCGCCGCCATGGGGGCGTTGCAGGTTCCGCAGGCCAACGCCACTGCTGCAGGCGCCGCAACTTGCGCAGCCGCCTGAACCGCCGGCTTGCCTTGCGGCGATGCCTTGGCCTCACGCATGCGCTCCGCGGCGCGGTCCCGCGCTTGCTCGGCTTGCCGCTTTGCTTGCGCCATGCGCTCCTTCAGCATCACCTCCGAGTCCGAGAAGTCCATGCCGTTGACGGTCTGCAGATAGATCAGGCAAGTGCCATTGATAAAGGTCAGGAACGGGATCACCAAGGCAATCGTCAGCAGCAAGCCTGCGCCAAAGCCAAACGACTTGGCATAGGCCATGCCATCCTGCAGGGCAGCCATGTCGCCACGGCCATAGCCGCCGTAGCCGCCACCGTAGGCGCGGCCAAACGGATTGAAGTCAGAGAACATCGCCAGCAGCGAGCTCATCGGGCTGGCACCCACCGCGCTCGACAGCGACGCCGACATGACAGCGCCATAGCCCAGGATGCCAAAGACCACGAATGACAGCACCACCACCAGTACCAGCAACAGAAACATGTTCACGATCACCTGCAGCAGCCGGTGACGGCCGATCTGCATCAGCCGCGCCACCGTCTGCACCGCCGTGTTGCCCTCCCAGATAGCCGGCGCGGCCAGCGGGTAGCCCACGTACCCCAGGCCAGCGAACGTCGCGCCAATGACCACCGCCACCAGCGGAAACGCAAACGCGTACAACAGCGGCCCCAGGCCCGGGATCTTGCACAGCAGGAAGATCAGCAGCGCACCCAGCAGCACCGCCAGGTAGCCCAGCAGCAGCAAGATGCCAACGCCAAGGAACCGGTGCGCGGTGAATACCGCCTGCAGCACCGCATCCACAAAGCCGATGGTGTGCCCCTGCGCCTGCCGCATCAGCGTGATGCCCACGGCGGAATACCCCACCAGCATCACCCCCAGCGTGACCAGGCCAAGCAACAGCCCCAGGAAGAAGCTATGCGCGATCGTATAAGTGGTGAGCATGCCCGCGATCAGTGTTGCCACGCCCGCCATGCCGCACATCGCCAACGCGCGCCAGTTGGTGATCGCCTCTGCCGCCCGAAGCAACGCGTAGGAAGGCGCTGCAGCTTTTTCGTTTGTCGTCATGAACTTGTTTATCCGTATTGTTATCGGTTCTGCGGTTGCCTTAGTGATCAACGCAGTGATCGGCTCAGTGATCCAGCATGGCGACGGTGAACGTGTCGCCCACCCGCGCCAGCTGCAGCTGGTTCTCTCGGGTGATGCCAGGCTTGCCATTGAGCACCACCTGGCTCTTCAGGCGATACGTGCCCTGCGGCGCGCCGGCAGGCAGCTTCAGCGTGAAGCTGTTGTCAAACTCACCGCTGCCTGGCGCCGAGCTGACGATCTTCTCGCCACGCTTGAATTCCTCCCCGGACGGTGCATAAACGGTCAGGATTTCCTTCACCTCCTGAACCGGCTCGTTGGTGCCAGACACGGCACGGATCGTCGACTGCAGCTTGATCGCCTCGCCAGCCTTCACCGCGCCGCTCGGCGTCACAACGGTGTTGTACGCATTCACCTCCGCAGTGCGCGGCAGGCGATTGCGGTTGCTCACCTTGTACTCGCGATCCACCTCTGCCGCGGTCTTGGTCTGCCGCGTGGCAACCTCGATCACCGCGCATGCAGCCAGACCGGCAGCCGCGCCCCCAATGGCGCCCTTGGTGCCGCCGATCAATGCACCCACAATGGCACCGCCCGTGCCGAGCGCCGCGCAGCGCAGGACCGTGTCACTGCTGACAGTGCTTTCGCCGCCCCGGGTGGCGCAGCCGCTGGCCAGTAGCGCGCCAAGGGCCGCTACTAGAATCGTCTTCTGGAGTTTCATGATTCGCAGGTAGTTATTCGAGGGAGGTGTTGGAGCGCAGCGCTTCCATCTGCTTGGACTTGGCGTTGCTGATCAAAGTCTTGGCGGCGCGGTTGCCGGCGTCGATAGCCAGGACGCTTTCGCCTGTGGCGATGGCCTTGTCGTATTGACCTTTGGCGACGTGGCCTTTTGCCTTGCGCAGCAACTCGTCGATCTTTGCGTCCATGGGATCGACCTGCACAACTGGCTTGGCGGGCTTGGCCGGTGGTGCGGGCGTGGGGACAGCCGGCGCCGTGGTGGCGAGCGGGGGCGGCTCCGGTGCGGGCGCGGGGGCGGGCGGCAGGGTGGCCGCCACGGGTGCGCTTGGCTCGGGCTGCGCCGGAGGTTCTTGCGGCTGGATGGGTTGGGCGGGTTCGCTCGGCTGGGTTGCCACCGTGGTTTCAGCCGGCAATGTCGGCTGGGATGCCTGCACCTGCGTCGCTTGGTCGACTGGCGGGGTGGGTTGCTTGCCGCTGTACCACCAGAACAGGCCGCCTCCGGCGACTGCGACGGCTGCGACGATGCTGGCGGCGATCAGTGCTTTGGACGGTTGTCGTGGTGCCGGCTCTGTGGTGCCTCGGGATGTCGAGGTGTTGGCATCTTGCTCCGCCGTTGGCTGCGATGCCGGTTGCTTTGGCGTCTCGCTCTTGGCAGGCTTAGGCGCGATCGGCTGGGGCACGTGCTCAGGCTCGACCTTCTGGGCGGCGATGATTTCGGCCGGTTCCGCTACTAGCGGTAGGGCTACATCTGGTGTTGCCTCGCGGACTAGGGGAGCCTCCACTTGCGCAGGCTCGGCCACTACCTCGGCGGGCGTCACGGCCTCTGGCGCCGGCGTAGTCGAATGCGGTGAAGCATCTTCCGCATGTGCCGATTCCACAGTCGACGGCCGCGTGCCGCATTTCCTGCAGAACTTTGCCCCGGCTATCAGTTCAGCGCCGCAGCCGCTGCAGCCTGCAGCGGCTACCGCCGGGGCTAGGGCTTTGA
>NZ_JFJV02000296.1:72333-130489 GCF_000611145.1 Cupriavidus sp. SK-3
CTTTGACTGGCGTTCCGCATGTTTTGCAGAAGCGGGCGCCGGTTGGAGTGCCGGTGCCGCAGTTTGTACAGCTTGTCATTCCATTCCCTTGGTTATTGGTATATCGAGGCGCGCTCTCTTGATGAGCATCCAAGCTTCGCCGGCTCAGGAGGAGGTGGCACTTGCGCGAGTTCGATCCATCGCAAAGGCCGGCTGGGAGGTTGGCGTAGCCGTCATCGGATGCCCGACTTTCCCGCCTTAACGGAAGGTGGGCGTGCGTTCTAAACCCCACGTTGGAGGGGCGGGAAGTCCATTCAACGTGAATGCTGATTCCCGGCGCGCAAAGGGCTTGATGCGGGGGCGCTTACGTGGGGCGGGCTCATAGATTGTCAACTGCGCTGTGGAAGAGCCAATCGGTGGGATTGAAGTTCGGCCGGAGTCAGCCGTAAGTCTGCAATCTGGTCCGTCTCACATAGCGTCCATATGGGGAGAGGCGAGAGCCGGTCAGGCAACGGGCGGCGAGGAACGAGGTGCCATCAGCCGATGGAGCCGGTAAGCAAGCTTTCTGGGGATTCCTTGTGGAAGGTGCGCCCGCTAGCATCGTGGCGAAAATTAGGCCTGTCGTGCGAGACGAAGAACGCTTCAAGCCAGCCGTGGGGGTGGATTGGCCAGCGTGGATACGCGGGGAGATGAGGCTGGCAAAGGATCCCGTAGATCAATGGACTAAGATCGATGATCCACTAGGTGAGGTGCCCAAGCCCGCGACAGTCGAGCGCGTACTTATCGTTGAGCCCGTGGAGACGGGACCAGGAATGAAACTTGTCAGCGGCATGTCAGTGATCGAATGCTCGCTTCAGGGGGATGTATCACCCGCGCTACTGCACCGCGTACGTCCTGATACGGACGATACGGCGATTGCGAACTGGTGATTTCCACGTGCCTTAGACAAGGACGGTCGGCTTTACAGCGCGCCTCGGGATCCCGGCATTTGACGAGAGCGTGCAGGAATCAACGGGCGCAGGTATCGCAAGCCGGCTCGCGCTTGACGCGGCATGCCGCGTGGCCATTGGCGAATGAACGTTAGTGGCCTGTCTGGCGTTCGAAGCCGGTGCCTCGAACGACCGCAACGGGTTGTGGATTCAACCGGGTAGCGGCGGGCCGAGGTCGCTTCCCGGCCAAGAGCATGCATTTGCAACGATCCGTCTGCCAAAGGCCATCTGGTTCTGCTAGTGTGAAAGATACAGGCCAACAGTTCACCGCGAGGAGTCTCACTGCCGGAGACTCCAACCGTTGTTTAGTTTGGCGCGGTCATTCAGGAGCGTACAGACTGCTGACACCGGCACCATCCACAGGCATGCCGCCTGCATAGAGTGGCATGGGCAATCCTTGCGCCCATCCCTCAGCCAATATCTGTACATCACGGACAGGATTGGATGCCTTGGCCCGCTCGTTGCGGATGCGACAGGTTTCTGGGTCAGTCGCAAATAGGGCGCGTGCAAAGATCCGTCCCTTTTCGGCCAGCTTGGTCGTCTTGGGACTGCGGATCTCTGTGAATTGCTGGAAGACTTCGTCCAAGCTACCGCCTGTGCCCTCCAGGCACCGAGCCAGATGCCATGCATCTTCCAGTGCCTGGCAGGCACCTTGCCCCGATGTCGGCAAAGGCGCATGCGCTGCATCTCCAATCAGCAGCACATTTGCCCGACTCCACGCACGCAGTGGCTCCAGGTCATGCACCGCAATCAGCCGGATGGCACGCGCAGGCGTGGCCCGAATGATGCGGGCGACAGGCTCGGGCCATCCGGCGAACAGATCCTCCATCTCCTTGCGCATTTTTGAGGTGGAGGTTTCCCCAGGCAATGGCCGCGCCTGCGCTGCTGCCCAGTAGAGCAAATCGCTCCGGATCGCCACGCATCCGAAGCGCTTGCCTGCCCCCCAGAAGTCCTGAATCGCGATGTCGTCGACCAGCGCACTTTGTCCCTGCGCCACGCCGATCCAGTTCACGAAGCCCTGGTAGATCGGCGTGTTGTCACCCGCAACAAATTTGCGCGCCACTGAATCCATACGGCCGTCGGCCCCGATGAGCAAGTCCGGGCGGATGCTCACGCCGTTCTCAAAATGGGCCACGGCCCTGCCATGGGCATCCAGATCAATGGCCGCCGCCCGGTGTCCGAACTCCACCGGGATGCCTGCCCGCGCCGCATGCTTCAGCAACACCTCCTGCAAGTCCCGGCGCAGCACCGTATGGGTCGGATACCCCATCATCCGATCCAGCAATGCAATGTCGACGCCTCCCAGAGCGTTGCCTGCGTCATCGTAGCGATGCGCTATCACAGGCCGGCCACCAACAGCCTCAATGTCTCGCAGCAATCCCAACTCTTCCAGCACAAAGCCTGCATTGGGCCAGAGCGTCACGCCAGCTCCCATAGGCGCAGGCTCCGCCCGGCGCTCATAGACACAGGGACGGTACCCCTGCTTGTGCAAGGCTAGTGCCACGCTCAGCCCCGCAATACCGCCGCCAAGTATTCCAATTTCCACGCTGAAGCTCTCCTTCTCAAGCTGTCCTGATGCACGGCCAAGGGTGACTCATCGGACAAGAAGGGCATCTTAGATTCCACCAACGCGGAGAACTAGCGTGCAAAAATGGGCAGATTTCATACCTCAAACGGGATAATCAATGCGCGATGCACTCGATCTGAATACTGTCCGTGTCTATGCGGCAGTCGTCGATGAGCAGAGCTTCGCTGGCGCATCACGCCTGTTGGCCATGCCCTCGTCGAATGTCAGCCGCCACGTCGCAGCACTGGAGCGCAGACTCGGTGTACGCCTACTGGAGCGAAGTACCCGCCATCTGCGCATGACGGAAGCCGGCCGGCTGCTCTACGAGCGCGCAAAGCCCTTGCTCGACACCTTGCTCTCCACGGAGGAAGAGCTTGGCGCGGTAAAGCGCGAATTGCGCGGTCCTCTGAAGATGTGCATGCCTGGCGAAGCGCCAAGGCTGCTGGCTCCCATCCTCGCCGAATTCTGTAGCCTCCATCCCGGCATCGAGCTGGAATGCGATACCCGGATGACCGGACTGGAAGTGCTTCGAGAGGACGTCGACCTATCTATCGTCTTCCATCGGGGTCATCAGGAGGACAGTGCCTTCATCACCCGCGAACTCGCCACACTGCCCAGCATCGTGGTCGCCGCTCCCTCCTTGCTTTCCAAGACTGGAATGCCACGCTACGTGCGTGAGCTGAAATCTCTGCCCTGCATCACCACCCTCAGTGCACTGAAGGGCCAGCCCTGGCAGTTTCAGGACGCTGCGGGCGAAATCGTCAAGGTGCCGGTCCGTAGCCGCTACCGCGTCAACAGCGGAGAACTGGCCGTGGCAGGCGCACGGCAAGGCATCGGTTTCGCGATTGTGGCGGCTTACCCATGCCAGGAAGATCTTGCCGCAGGCCGATTGCAAGAGGTGACACTGGACCTATGTCCTGCGCCGTTGCAATTGCTTGGCGCCTACAGCCACCGGCATTCCGTAACAGCGCGTGTGCGGGCATTGCTGGAATTAATTCAGATGAGGTTAGGCGAATTGGGCAACCTCGCGAGGTGAAATGCGCGATGCATCTGAATCGCCGAATGTCTGCAATGGGTCGGCTACAGCCGGCCGCACCCTCGCTCTTAGGGGGCGCTTGCCGGCTGAGGTTCACCGCTCGCAGCAACAGTGCTAAAGTCCGTTCTCCGGCAGAGAATGCGGTATCCCCGATAGACACCTCTCCCCGATCGCGCTGCTCGTTCTGGCAGCAACTGGAGGCGCCTGTTGAGGTTTGCGCGCGATCGCGACGGAACAATGGAGGACTGATGATTACGGGACACGTCTTTATTGCTACCAGCCTAGATGGCTTTATTGCCCGGCCCGATGGCGACATCGGCTGGCTTCTGGCGCGGGACGACCCGGCGGAAGACCATGGCTACTCGGACTTCATCGCCGACAAGGGCGCGATCGTGATGGGGCGGGGCTGCTTTGAGAAAGTCTTCACGATGGGCGAATGGGCTTACGACAGGCCCGTGCTGGTGCTATCCCGCCAACTGGCCGGTAAGCCGGTGCCGGAGGCGTTGCAGGGAAAGGTGCGTTTCTCGGGTCGCACGCCCAAGGACGCGATGGCGCAACTGGCGGCCGAAGGCGTGAATCGCGTGTATGTCGATGGCGGTCAGTTGGTCCAATCTTTTCTGCGCGATGGATTGATCGCCGACCTAGTGGTTACCACGGTGCCCGTGCTGATTGGAGCCGGGAGGCCATTGTTCGGCGCGCTGCCGCAGGACGTGAATCTGACGCTTGTATCGAGCCGACATTTTCCGTCCGGACTGGTGCAGTCGACCTACCGCGTGCTGCTCTGAAGAGTTCTAATGCGGTGTCGGGGGATTTACGTCTGGCACCGTGAACGGCACGATCTAGATGGCCAGGATTTTATGCGGTCGGACCGGCCAATCTCTGCTGGCGTCTGCTTACGCAAGTCGCGCCGATGCCCGTCGCGCATTCGGGCCGACAATCGCTATGGCGCCGCGAGGGCCGTATTGCCAATCGCAAGCAGTGGACCGCTCCGTCTGTTAGCGGCCGTTCCCAAATGGAGTTGCAATGGCAGAGATGGGTCGACGGAAGTTCGGTGCCGAGTCGGGACAATCGAGCGCTGGCCGACGACGAACTTCCGGGTTCGAACCCGGACGTTGACTCGTCGCTTCCCTTCGATTCAAAACAGGCATCAGCGCGCGGCCGGCGGGCGACCGCTACAAGCGCCATCGCGCCGATCACATGACCGGATAGCCGAAGTTGTCCACAGCACAAGCCCACTCCAGATTGACATCCCCACACACCTGCCTGAGAATCCACTAGTCACCTCAAACAAAGGTGATCGGGCGTGGAAACCCGATAAGCACTGATGGATGGCCTCAACTTGGGGCCTATTTGTCCATCGCGTTCGCGCGCGCCCAGTTTTCTGAGGCGGGCCGGGCGGGGCAGCTCTCGGGCTGGCCGGTAAGTGCGTCCGGTTTCCACCCTCGCTGCGGGCCCGCCACCCTCACGTGGAAATGAGCGGCGGGCCATCCACCAAGCACTGGAGGCCACAATGCCTAATTCCCTCGCTCGCTCCGAGCAAACCACCCACGTCAATCCACTCGAGCGCACGCTGACCCTCTCCCGGCAATCCGACCTACTCGCCGACCTCATCCGCATCACCTTCCCAGCAGACACCCCCACAAAGCTAAGCGTCCAGGAACTAGCCTACCAACTAGACGCCCTGCGCAACGACGCCCAAGGCATCGCGCAGGAAAGCTGCGCCGACCTACTACGCGTTAGCGCGGGCCTTGGCTCCGTTCTGAGATTGCTGGATTACGACAGTGACGAGGTAGAAGACAGTCACGGCCTGCATTGCTTGCTGACGCCGTTGAAGCAGCAGTTGGATGCGGCTTTGAATCGGGTGCAGGGGTTGCTTTGAGGTAGGGGGTAGGGGGTTTGCGGAAGGGTGAGATGCGTCGCTCTTGCGGGCTCCCGCCCTCTCCCCCGCCCCTCTCCTGCAGGCGGGAGAGGGGAGACAACAGGGCGCAATGTTAGAGGCTCTGCTTGTCTTCAGACCAAGGCGACGAGCGTCGCCCGGTTTATCAGCCGCAGCTTACTTGATACCCAAGCGCCACAACGAAGTCACCTCAGCCGCGCGCGCAGCGTGCAGCGGGTCGGTCATGTCGGCAGCCTTCGGGTGATTCGGCTTTACCTCCAGCCGCCCCAGCACCTTCAGCCCAGCCTCATCAATCCACCCCAGCAACTGATCCCGCGTGCGCAGGCCCAGGTGTTCCGCCAGGTCCGACAGCAGCAGCCAGCCTTCGCCCTTGGGCTCCAGGTGATCCGCCAGCCCGGCGATAAAGCCCTTCAACATCTGGCAGTCGGGGTCATACACCGCCCGTTCGATCGGTGAGTTCGGACGTGCCGGCACCCAGGGCGGGTTGCACACCACCAGCGGGGCGCGGCCTTCCGGGAAGAGGTCGGCTTCCACCACTTCCACCTGGCCTGCCGCCTTGAGGCGGTGGATGTTATCGCTGGCGCATGCAAGTGCGCGCGGGTCCATGTCGGTGGCGATCACGCGCTTGACGCCGCGCTGGGCCAGCAGGGCGGCCAGCACGCCGGTGCCGGTGCCGATATCGAAGGCCAGGTTGAGGGCGCCGGCGGGTAGCTGGGCCTTGGCGACCAGGTCGATGTATTCGCCGCGCACCGGCGAGAACACGCCGTAGTACGGATGGATGCGCTCAGCCAGCGCCGGAATCTCCACGCCCTTCTTGCGCCACTCGTGCGCGCCGATCAGCCCGAGCAGTTCGCGCATCGATGCCACATACGGGGCGTCCACTTCGCCGTAGGCTTCGAGGCACGCCTCGCGCACATCGGGCGAGCGGCGCAGGGGCACCAGGTGGTCGGCGTCGAAGGGCAGCAGCAGCATGGAGAGCGTGCGGGCGCGCTGGGACTGGGCCTGGCGGTGCAGGTGGAAGGCTTCGGTCGGGGTTGGCTTTGCCTTGGGCACCTTGGAGGCCTTGGCGGCTTTCTTGGGCTTGTCGGCGCGGCGGGCCAGCGCTTGCAGCAGCTGGCGGGCGTTCTGGAAGTCGCCGCGCCAGAGCATGGCGGTGCCTTCGCAGGCGAGGCGGTAGGCGGTGTCGCCGGTGGTGGTGTCGTCGGCGATGACGACGCGCTTGGGCGGCGGCGCGCCGGCTTCGGAGCGCCAGTTCGCGCTGCGTTCTTCGCCGTTTTCGGTCCAGTGGATGGTGGCTTGCTCGGTCATTAGTTTCTTTCTGGCCACTTATGGCGGCCAATGGGGTTGTGCGGATAAGTCTGGCCAACGTGGGCTGGCCATTCAAGGCGATCCGGCCCCGCCGCGCGCCGGCTGGCAAGCCGGGGCGCCCTGGCAGGGCTGGCATGGCGCGGCTGGTGGCGTTCTGGTCAGCCGCGCTGGATTGGGTGCTTCAGAGTTCGTAGGCTTCGTGCTCGCCCGACATGGCTTGTTCTACCAGCTTGCGGTTCAGCGTCGGGGAGAACAACTCAATAAAGGTATACACAAAGCTGCGCAGGTAGGCGCCTTGCTTGACTGCCAGATGCGTCACATTGGTGCCGAACAGGTGTCCGGCGGGAATGCCGCGCAGGTTGCGGTCGCGCTCGGCGTCAAAGGCTACGCCGGCGACGATGCCTACGCCAAGGCCGATTTCCACATAGGTCTTGATCACGTCGGCGTCGATGGCTTCCAGGATGATGTCGGGCTTGAGGTGGCGCAGCTCGAAGGCTTTGTCGATCTTGGGGCGGCCGGCGAAGTTCGGATCATAAGTGATGATGGGGTAGCCCATCAGGTCTTCCAGCGCCAGGTGCTTCTTTTCCAGCAGGGGATGGTCGGGCGGCGTGACGACCATGTGTTGCCATTGGTAGCCGGGCAGGGAGATGAGGTTTTTGTCGGCCGAGATGCCTTCCGTGGCGATCCCAATGTCGGCGTGGTCGTGCAGCACCATGTCGGCGATCTGTGCCGGATTGCCCTGCTGTATGGAGAGGCGCACTTTTGGGTAGCGCTTGGTAAACTCCGCGATCACCCGGGGCAGGGCGTAGCGCGCCTGCGTGTGGGTGGTGGCGATGGTGAAGTTGCCCTGGTCCTGGGCGGCGTAGTCCTTGCCCACCCGTTTCAGGCTTTCCACTTCCTGCAGGATCTTCTCCACCGACTCCAGGATGCGGCGGCCGGGCTCCGTCAGGCTGCGGATGCGCTTGCCGTGGCGGGTAAAGATGTCCACGCCCAGCTCTTCCTCAAGCTCGATGATGGCCTTGGAGACGCCGGGTTGTGATGTGTAGAGCGCTTTTGCGGCTTCGGTCAGGTTGTAGTTCTGGCGTACGGCTTCGCGCACAAAGCGGAACTGGTGCAGGTTCATATATCCGTGTTCGTATAAACAAACAACTTCTTATTAGTTTGAGATATGAGGCCAGTTTATTACGATTCTCGAACTTTGTTAATGAACGGTCGGAACCTCCGCGCACGTGCCTCTTTTTCAGGCAGTCCCGGACGCTCACCGGCCCGGTGAACCCCAATGTCTCTTGCCTATACCGTTTCCGGTCTGCTAGTAGGCGTCCTCGTCGGTCTGACCGGGGTTGGCGGGGGTTCGCTCATGACGCCGCTGCTGACCCTGTTGTTCGGCTTCTCGCCGGCTACGGCGGTTGGCACCGACCTCGCTTTCGCCGCCATCACCAAGGGTTTCGGCACGCTGGCGCACCGCGCCCACGGCCATGTGCAGTGGCAGGTGGTGCGCCGCCTGTGCATCGGCAGCCTGCCGGCCGCGGTGGTGGCCATCCTGGTGCTCAAGAGCGCCGGTGAACTCAACGCGCAGTGGCTGCACGCGATCCGCCTGACCATCGGCGTGTCGGTGATCCTGACGGTATTGTCGCTCCTGTTCCGCAAGCAGATGCTGGCGTGGCTGGCACGCAACCCGCGCTTCCAGCTCGAAGGCCGTGCCCAGGCGGTTGCCACCGTGGTGGTGGGCGCCGTGATCGGGGTGCTGGTAACGGTGTCCTCGATCGGCGCGGGTGCCGTGGGCGCCACGCTCATTCTGCTGCTGTATCCCCGCATGAAGCCGGCCGAAGTGGCTGGCACCGATATCGCCTACGCCGTCCCGCTGACGGCGCTTGCCGGCCTGGGCCACGTTTGGCTCGGCACGGTGAACTGGACGCTGTTGCTGGCCTTGCTGGTGGGTTCGATCCCCGGCATCTGGCTGGGCGCGCAACTGTCGCGGGCGCTGCCCGAGCGGCTGGGGCGCGCCGCGCTGGCTACCACGCTGACGCTGGTCGCCATCAAGCTCGTCTCCTGAATTCAACGAATACTGAACGGACCCACACCATGTATCAGTACGACCAATACGACCAGCGCATCGTCAACGAGCGCGTAGCCCAGTTCCGTGACCAGGTGCGCCGCCGCCTGTCGGACGAGCTGACCGAGGAAGAATTCCTGCCGCTGCGCTTGCAGAACGGCCTGTACATGCAGCGCCATGCCTACATGCTGCGCGTGGCGATTCCGTACGGCCTGCTGTCGAGCAAGCAGATGCGCATGCTGGGCCATATCGCGCGCGAGTATGACCGCGGCTATGGCCACTTCTCCACCCGCCAGAACATCCAGTACAACTGGATGGAACTGGAGCGCGTGCCCGACGTGCTGGCCGAACTCGCCAGCGTCGAGATGCACGGCATCCAGACCTCCGGCAACTGCGTGCGCAACATCACCACCGACCACTTCGCCGGCGTTGCGCCCGATGAGTCCGTGGACCCGCGCGTGCTGGCCGAACTGCTGCGCCAGTGGAGCACCTTCCAGCCGGAATTCGCGTTCCTGCCGCGCAAGTTCAAGATCGCCATCTCCGCTTCGGCCGACGACCGCGCCGTGGTGCAGATGCACGATATCGGCATCTACGCCTACCGCAACGCCCAGGGCGAAACGCGCCTGCGCATCCTGGCCGGCGGTGGCCTGGGCCGCACGCCGATCCTGGGTTCGGTGATCAAGGACGACCTGCCGTGGCAGCACCTGCTGTCGTACGTGGAATCGGCCATTCGCGTGTACAACCGCTATGGCCGCCGCGACAACAAGTACAAGGCCCGCATCAAGATCCTGGTGAAGGCCATCGGCGCGGAGAAGTTCGCGCAGGAAGTCGAGGAAGAATGGCAGCACAGCAAGGATGGTCCCGCCACCATCACGCAGGCTGAGTTCGACCGCGTGGCGCAGTACTTCGCGCCCCCGGCCTACGACAAGCTGGCCGATACCGATGCTTCGTATGAAAAGCACCTGCTGGAAGAAAAGGCCTTCGCCCGCTGGGTGAGCCGCAGCGTGCATGCGCACAAGGTGCCCGGCTACGCCGCGGTCACGCTGTCGACCAAGCCCGGCCCGGCATCGCCCCCGGGAGATGCCACCGACGCGCAGATCGACCTGGTGGCCGACCTGGCCGACCGCTACGGCTACGGCGAACTGCGCGTGGCGCACGAGCAGAACCTGGTGCTGCCGGACGTGCGCAAGCGCGACCTGTACGCGCTGTGGCAGGAGGCCAAGAAGGCTGGCCTGGCTACTGCCAACATCGGCTTGCTGACCGACATCATCGCCTGCCCGGGCGGCGATTTCTGCTCGCTGGCCAATGCCAAGTCGATCCCCATCGCGCTGGCCATCCAGGAGCGTTTCGACAACCTGGACTACGTGCACGACCTCGGCGAGATCTCGCTCAATATCTCGGGTTGCATCAACGCCTGCGGCCACCACCACGTTGGCAACATCGGCGTGCTGGGCGTGGATAAGGACGGCGAGGAGTGGTACCAGGTCACGCTGGGCGGCGCGCAAGGCAACAAGAGCGCCATCGGCAAGGTGATCGGCCCGTCGTTCAAGGCTGAGGAAATGCCGGACGTGGTGTCGCACATCATCGACACCTATGTGGCCAATCGCCATGACGACGAACGCTTCATCGATGTGCTGGGCCGTATCGGCATCGCCCCGTTCAAGGAACGCGTCTACGCCGACAAGCAACGCGAACGCGCCGAAGCCTGAGCACCGGAGATAACGACATGGCAAAGATTATTCAACTGCAACGCGGCGAAGGCGCCAACCCGGTCCCGGTCATCATCGACGACGCATGGACGGTGCTGCGCGGTGCCGAGGGCGCGGCCCTGACGGAAGAGCAGATCGTCGCCGCCGCGCAAGGCAAGGACGCTGTGCTGTTCCCGCTGACCGCATGGCTGGCGCACAAGGACGGCGTGTTGGCTGGCCGCGCTGCCGACATCACCGGCATCTGGCTGGCGCCGGAAGACGAGCCGGCCGACGCGCAGGCCGCGTTTGCCAGCGTGGCCGTGGTGGCGGTGGATTTCCCCGTGTTCCGCGATGGCCGTGGTTTTTCCACCGCCTATCTGCTGCGCACCCGCTACAACTGGAAGGGCGAGCTGCGCGCCATCGGCGACGTGCTGCGCGACCAGCTCAATTTCATGAAGCGCTGCGGCTTCGACACCTTCGCTGTGCGCGCCGACAAGAACATCGACGACGCCATCAAGGGCTTCACCGAATTCACCGTGGCCTACCAGGCATCGGTGGACGAGCCGCTGCCGCTGTTCCGCCGCAACCGCGCCGAAGCGCTGGGCAAGGAAACGGCATGAGCGAGATTGCTATCGTCGAGGCTGCCGTCTCTTCGCTGCGCCCCCCGGCGCTGTGGACCGCGCCGGAATACACCGGCAGCGTGGCGGATCTCGAAGCCAAGGAGCGTGAGCTGGGCCAGCGTCTGGCGCAGATCGCCGGCCGCTTCTTCCGCGCCCGCTTTGCCTCCAGCCTGGCGGCCGAAGACATGGTGGTGACGGACGCCATCCTGCGCGGCTCCGAGCAGGTGCGCGCGGGCATCCGCGTGTTCACGCTGCAAACCGGCCGCCTGCACGCCGAGACGCTGGCGGTGCTGGACGAGGTCAAGGTGCACTACGGCTACGACATCGAGCGTTTCACGCCGGATCCCGAGGCCGTCGAGAACTACCTGAAGAACCACGGGCTGAACGCGTTCTACGACAGCGTGGACCTGCGCAAGACCTGCTGCGGCATCCGCAAGGTGGAGCCGCTGAACCGCGCGCTGTCGCATGCGGACGCCTGGCTGACCGGCCAGCGCCGCGAGCAGGCGGTGACGCGCTCGGAGCTGCCGTTCGAGGAAATGGACGAAGCGCGCGGCATTCCGAAGTTCAACCCGCTCGCCGACTGGAGCGAGGCCGAGGTGTGGGCTTATCTGAAGCGGCATAACGTACCGGTCAACGCGCTGCATGCCAAGGGCTACCCCAGCATCGGCTGCGAGCCCTGTACGCGCGCCGTGCGTGCCGGCGAGGATGTGCGCGCCGGACGGTGGTGGTGGGAGAGCAAGGACTCGAAAGAGTGCGGGCTTCACGAACAGAACATCAAGCATTGAGGCCAGACGAAATGGGCATCATGAACGAACTGACTGGCGCGCCGGAAGTGGCGCACCTGCTGCAAGTGCAAAACGATCACCTCGACAAGCTCGAGGCGGAATCCATCTACATCATCCGCGAGGTGGTGGCGGAGTGCCGCAACCCGGCGCTGCTGTTCTCGGGCGGCAAGGATTCGATCGTCATGCTGCATCTGGCGCTCAAGGCGTTCCGCCTGGGCGACCGCAAGACCGAACTGCCGTTCCCGCTGGTGCATATCGACACCGGCCACAATTACCCGGAAGTGATCACCTTCCGCGATCAGCGCGTGGCCGAGCTCGGCGCGCGCCTGGTGGTGGGCCATGTGGAAGATTCCATCAAGCGCGGCACGGTGCGCCTGCGCAAGGAAACCGACTCGCGCAATGCCGCGCAAGCCGTGACCCTGCTGGAAACCATCGAAGCCAACAAGTACGACGCACTGATGGGCGGTGCCCGCCGCGATGAAGAAAAGGCGCGTGCCAAGGAACGCATCTTCTCCTTCCGCGACGAGTTCGGCCAGTGGGACCCGAAGGCCCAGCGCCCGGAACTGTGGAGCCTGTATAACGCCCGCATGGCCGCCGGCGAACAGATGCGCGTGTTCCCCATCTCCAACTGGACCGAGCTGGACGTGTGGCAGTACATTGCTCGCGAGAACCTCGAACTGCCCCCGATCTACTACGCGCATGAGCGCGAAGTGGTGAGGAAGAACGGCCTGCTGGTGCCGGTCACGCCGATCACGCCGAAGCAAGACGGCGACGTCAGCGAAGTGCTGTCCGTGCGTTTCCGCACTGTGGGCGACATCAGTTGCACCTGCCCGGTGGCCAGCGTTGCGGCCTCGCCGATCGAGATCATCGCCGAGACGGCCGTGACCGAAATCACCGAGCGCGGCGCGACGCGGATGGACGACCAGACGAGCGAAGCGTCCATGGAACGCCGCAAAAAAGAAGGCTACTTCTAACCCGGACGCATAGGCGGGCACATCGCGTCGTTGCGAGAGTGCTCGTGTACCAATGTACACGTCGCCCTCACGCGCCTAGCGCTGCCTCCCGCCTGTGCGCCGGAGCGAGCGCTGCGAGAGGGAAGAAGAAAGGATTTGAAATGAGCACCCAAGCAACACACCAAGGCCTGCTGCGTTTTATCACCGCTGGTTCGGTCGACGATGGCAAGAGCACGCTGATTGGCCGCCTGCTGTATGACAGCAAGGCTGTGCTGTCCGATCAGCTGACCGCGCTGACCAAGGCCAAGAACAAGCGTACCGCCGGTGAGCAGATCGATTTCTCGCTGCTGACCGATGGCCTGGAAGCCGAGCGCGAGCAGGGCATCACCATCGACGTGGCTTACCGTTACTTTTCCACCGCGCGCCGCAAGTTCATCATCGCGGACACGCCGGGGCATGAGCAGTACACCCGCAACATGGTGACGGGCGCGTCCACCGCGCATGCCGCCATCGTGCTGGTCGACGCCACCCGCGTGACCGTGACCGACGGCCGCGCCGAACTGCTGGCCCAGACCAAGCGCCACTCGGCCATTCTCAAGCTGCTGGAACTGCAGCATGTGATCGTGGCGGTCAACAAGATGGACCTGGTCGAGTTCAGCGAAGAGCGCTTCAACCAGATCCGCGCCGCCTACACCGAGCTGGCTGCCCAGCTGGGTCTGAAGGACGTGCGCTACGTGCCGGTATCGGCGCTGCGTGGCGACAATATCGTCAACGCCAGTCAGGCCATGCCGTGGTACCAGGGCGAGCCGCTGCTGCCGCTGCTCGAAGCGCTGCCGGTGGAAGAAGCCGCATCCGAAGGCGACGATGCGCTGCGTTTCCCGGTGCAACTGGTGATTCGCCAGGACGGCGCCCAGGCGGACGATTTCCGCGGCTATGCCGGCCGGGTCGAGGCAGGCACCGTGCGCGTGGGCCAGAAGCTGCGCGTGCTGCCGACCAATCGCGATGCCGTGGTGGCCGAGGTGCTGACGCCCAATGGCGTGGCAGAATCGGCCAGCGTTGGCGAGACCGTCACGGTGCGCCTGTCCGAAGATGTGGATGTGTCACGCGGCGATATGTTCGTTGCCGCTGGCGCGGACAGCGTTTCGGCCAAGAAGCTGACCGCCGACCTGTGCTGGTTCGACGACGAATCGCTCAACCCGGCCCGCAAGTACGTGCTCAAGCACACCACGGCCAGCGTGTTTGCGCGCGTCTCGTCTGTGGACCGCGTGCTGGATGTGCACACGCTGTTGCACGAAACCGGCCGCCACGACATCGGCCTGAACGATATCGGCTCGGTGCAGATCTCGCTGCAAAAGCCCATCGTCTGCGATGCATACGGCGACAACCCGGCGACCGGCGCTTTCGTGCTGATCGACGAGGCGACCAACCACACGGTGGCCGCAGGCATGATCCGTGCATTCGCTTAAGGCGAATGAACTGATCAAGCGAACGCGAAGGAGCATGGCATGGGCAAGGTCTACCTGATCGGGGCAGGTCCCGGTGCCGCGGACCTCATTACGGTGCGCGGTGCACGGCTTTTGGGCGAAGCCCAGGTGGTGTTGCACGATGCGCTGGTGTCCCCCGAGATGCTGGCATGGTGTCCGCAGGCGCAGCTGATCGAGGTGGGCAAGCGGTGCGGGCAACGCTCCACCGCGCAGCTGTTCATCAACCGCCAGATTGTCGACCAGGCCCGCAAGCATGATCGCGTGGTGCGCCTCAAGGGCGGCGACCCGATGCTGTTCGGCCGCGCCGACGAGGAATTGCAGGCGCTGGAAGAAGCTGGCATCGAGTATGAGATCGTGCCGGGCATTACCGCCGCGCTGGCGGCCGCGTCCGCCATCCGCAAGCCGCTCACCAAGCGCGGCGTATCGCGCAGCGTGGCCTTTGCGACGCAGTCCAAGGCAGCCGACACGGTCGACGTGGAGGCCGATGTGAAGGCCGATACGCTGGTGTATTACATGGGCCGCGATCAGGCCGCGTCCATCGCGGCGCAGTTGATCGCGCATGGCAAGCCGGCCTCCACGCCCGCCTGGGTGGTCGAGGCCGCGACGTCGGCGCACCAGCGCAGCAGGCAGTTCACGCTGCGCCAGATGGCGGCGGGCGAGGCGGCGGCATGGATCGATCCGACCCATCCCAGCCTGTTGATGATCGGCGAGGCGCTGGCTTCGCGGGCCAGCGAGGCGGTGCCGCAGGATGCCGATGGCGGCGTGTCGTACGGGGAAACTCGCGCAGCCTGAATCGTGGGCGCGATGTGAAAAAGCCGGACAACGTAGCGTTGTCCGGCTTTTTCTTTGTGTTTTCGGGCTGCGCTGGTTTGCTCCCCTCTCCCCAACCCTTTCCCCCTGAGGGGAGAGGGAGCGAAACCCGTCGTCATTTCAAACGGCGTTGCGTATCAGGGCTTTTGTTCCGCCCCGTTGAGCGTCCCCACGCAGTAGACCGCAATCGCATCCAGCACGCTCTCATCCTCCCCCACCGCCGTGGCGCAGCGGATCGTCACCCCGGGATGCCGCTGGCGGCAGTCGTCGAGCAGCGCCGGCAGGTCACGCCGCAGATGCCCGCCCTGGCCAAAGAAGACCGGCACCACATTGATATCGGCAACGCCGGCGGCAGCCAGTTCGGCCAGCGTGTCCGGCAGCGAAGGCGTCATCAGTTCCAGGAAGGCCAGCCGCACGGCGCTGTCCGGCAAGGCAGCGGCCAGCTTGGCGTGCAGCCGGTCAAACGGCTCCCGCCAGCGCGCATCGCGCGCGCCGTGGCCGAACAGCACCAGGGCCTGGCGCGCAAGGGGGGCGGGGGTCGCGGTCATCTTCGGGCCTCGATGCTGGTCTTAATGCCGGTCCACCCAGCGCAACGCGCCAAGCGCCACCAGCAGGTACAGCGTGCCGGGTATCAGCGCCGAGACGATCGGCGGCCAGGTATGCAACAGCCCCACGTGCGAAAACAGCGTGTTGGACAGGTGGAACGACAGCCCCAGCATGATGCCGCCGAACACCTTGACGCCCACCGCGCCGGCCCGCGCGTGCAGGTAGGCGAAGGGCAGGGCCAGCGCCACCATCACGAACAGCGTCAGCGGATAGATCACTTTCTTCCAGAAGGCGATCTCATAGCGCTGGGTGTCCTGCTTGTTGTCGCGCAGGTGGCGGATATAGCGGAACAGGTCCAGCGTGGACATGCGCTCGGGCTCCACCAGCAGCACGGACAGGATCTGCGGCGTCAGTTCGGAACGCATGGCCAGGCTGGGCACGCTTCGCTGCTCGCCGCGGAAGACCGGCGCCAGGGTGTCGGCCTTGCCCGGCTCGCCCCTGGGCAAATCCAGGAAATGGGTTTCGGTGACGCCGGTGAGCTGCCAGGACTGGTTGCCCTGGTAGCGGCCTTCCTTGGCCACGCGGATCACGCTGAGCCGGTATTGCTGGTCGAATTCGTAGATGGTGACGCCGGTGATGCTCTGGTCGGGCCGCAGGCCGGCTACGTTGACGAAGCGGGTGACCTCATGGCCCAGGGTGGCGTCGCGGTCGCGGTCCTTGACCCACACGCCGGAGCGGAAACCCGCGGAGACGGTCGCGCCCAGTGCTTCCAGCTTGATCTTCTGCGCGTATTGCTCGGCCTTGGGGCCGATGAACTCGCCGAAGATAAACGTGGCGATGGCCAGCGGCACAGCAAGCTTGAACAGCGAGAACAGCGCCTGGCGCGTATTCAGGCCGGCCACCCGGAAGATCGTGTATTCCGACTGGCTGGCCAGTTGCGAGAAGACATAGATCGCACTGATCAGCACGGCGATCGGCAGCACCTCATAGATGCGCGTGGGCGCTTGCAGCATGACGTGGAAGAACGCCACCAGCGAGGTGTAGCGTCCGGCCACGCTCTCCAGTTCGCTGAGCATGTCGAAAAACACGAACAGCGCCAGCACCGCAAACAGGATAAAGGCGAAGACGCCGTAGATCAGCTGCCCGAAATAGCGCTCGTAGACCCGCAATACCCTCATGCCTGGCTCCCCGTGTTGCCGCCCTTGCGGGGCAGGGCGAAGACGGCACGCCAGCCTCCCAGGCTGCGGTTCTGGCGGTAGCGGAACAGCATCACCGCGCCCAGCAGGGCAAGCAGGTGGAACGGCCACCAGGCCAGGGAGAACGGGATCGAGCCGGAGCGCACCCAGGCCTGCGAGAGATTGATCAAGTTACTGTAGGTCAGGTAGATCAGCACCGCGAAGACCAGCGGCGTGTAACGGCCCAGGCGCGGGTTGACATAGGCAAGCGGGATGGCGATCAGCACGAAGTTGAAGGCCAAGAGCGGCAGCGACAGGCGCCACAGCAACTCCCCCAGGTTCTCGTTGGTGGGGTTGCGCAGCAGGTCGATGGTGTCGCGGCTCTTGGTCGGGACGTCGCCTTCCGCCTCGGGTGGTTTGCTGTCCACCTTGACCGCGTACTGATCGAACTCGACGATGCGGTAGTCGAGCTTGCCGGGTGTGCCGGCGTAGCGGCGGCCGTTTTCCATCACCACCATGCGGTCGCCGTTCGGCAGGGTCTGGAACTGGCCCTGGTGGGCCAGCGCCACGCCGATCTTGTCGGCTTCGGCGTTGGCGACAAAGACATTGCGCGCGTACTTCATGTCGGCGTCGATGCCTTCGATAAACAGCACATAGTTGCCCTTGGCCGGCTCGATGAAGCGGCCGGCGGCGATCATCGACAGCACGCCGCGCTGCTCGAAACGGTCGCGGAACAAGGAGGTCTGCTGGTTGGCCCACGGCCAGGCGAAGATGCCCAGCAGCAGCGACAGGATGATGAAGGGCGCGGCAAACTGCAGCACCGGCTTGACCAGGTCGCGCAGCGAGATGCCTGCCGAAAACCACACCACCATCTCCGAATCCTTGTACCAGCGCGTGAGCACGATCAGGGTGGAGATGAACAGCGTCGCTGATAGCAGGATGGACAGGTAGCCGATGGTGGCCAGGCCGATCAGCATCAGCACGTCGTTGGGGCTGGCCTTGCCGTTGGCGGCCATGCCCAGGATACGGATGACGAGCGAGGTCAGCATGAATGTCAGCATGACCAGGAACACCGCGCCGGCGGTGTAGGCGAGCTCGCGACGCAAGGCTTGTTGAAAGATCATGCGGAGTCGGTTCCGGGCTGCCGGCCGGCGCGGGCGATGTCGGTGCCGGAGGTGCTTGCTAGCAAGCATAGCGGACCGCCGGCAGCAAATCGCGGATAATAGGAGCTTTCGTGGTGGACGAGCCCCTGGAAGGAAGCGCGATGGAATTTAGCACAAAAGCCCTGGATTGGAGCAAAGCGGGCCAAAATGGTTTCCTGGCGACCAAGACCGATTGCCTGGTAGTGGGCCTGTTTGAAGGTCAGAGCCTGGCCGGCGTGGCCAAGGCACTTGACGTGGCGACAAAGGGCTTGGTGTCCCGCATCGTCAAGCTCGGCGATTTCGAGGGCAAGCGCGGTACGCAGCTGATGCTGCACGAAGTGGCCGGCGTGGGTGCCGCCCGCGTGCTGCTGGTGGGATTCGGCAAGGAAGCCGAGTTCGGCGACAAGGCATTCGCCGAAGCCGTGCGCACGTCCCTGCGTGCCTTGTCCGGCACGCGTGCCGCCAATGTGCTGTGGTGCCTCGCCCAGCAGCAGGCGCCCCAGCAGGCCGGCAATGCCCGCGACCTGGCCTGGCGCCTGGTTACCACCGTCACGCTGATCCGCGAAGCCGGCTACCGCCTGCTGGAGCGCCATCCCGGGCTCAAGCGCGCCAACGCCAAGGGCAACGGCGCCGGCAATGGCAACGCCAATGACAAGCTGCCCGGCCTGCGCAAGGTGGTGCTGACGGTCGACGCGGCCGACGCAAAGGCGGCGGCACAGGCCGTGGTGCGCGGCGCGGCCATCGCCAACGGCATGGAGCTGACCAAGGACCTGGGCAACCTGCCGTCCAATATCTGCACCCCGACCTACCTGGCCAACACCGCGCGCGGCATCGCCAAGCGCCACAAGCTCAAGGTGGAAGTGCTGGGCCGCAAGCAGCTCGAAGCCCTCAAGATGGGTGCCTTCCTGGCAGTCTCCAAGGGCGCCGTCGAGCCGCCCCAGTTCATCGTGCTGCGCTACGACGGCGCCTCGGCCAAACAGGCGCCGGTGGTGCTGGTGGGCAAGGGCATCACCTTCGATACCGGCGGTATCTCGCTCAAGCCCGGCGAGGGCATGGACGAGATGAAATACGACATGTGCGGCGCCGCCTCGGTGCTGGGCACGCTGCAGGCGGTGGCCGAGATGGGCCTCAAGCTGAACGTGATCGCGGTGGTTCCCACCTGCGAGAACATGCCGTCCGGCAACGCCACCAAGCCCGGCGACGTGGTCACCAGCATGTCCGGCCAGACCATCGAGATCCTCAACACCGACGCCGAAGGCCGCCTGGTCCTGTGCGACGCGCTGACCTATGTGGAGCGCTTCAAGCCGGCCGCCGTGGTGGATGTGGCAACCCTGACGGGCGCCTGCATCATCGCGCTGGGCCACGTCAACAGCGGCCTCTACGCCCGCAACGACGGCCTGGCGGATCAACTGCTGCAAGCCGGCCGCAAGGCCATGGACACCGCCTGGCGCATGCCGCTGGACGATGACTACCAGGACCAGCTCAAGTCCAACTTCGCCGATATGGCCAATATCGGCGGCCGCCCGGCCGGCAGCGTGACCGCGGCCTGTTTCCTGGCGCGCTATACCGAGAAATACGACTGGGCCCACCTGGACATCGCCGGCACGGCCTGGAAGAGCGGTGCCGCCAAGGGCGCCACCGGCCGTCCGGTGCCGTTGCTGACGCAGTTCCTGATGGATCGCGCCGGCTGACGGCGGGGCGGGCCTGCGCCGCCTTCCGGCGCCGGCCCGCCCGGTTTTATCTTCACAGGATTGGTTTTCACCCATGACGCGTATCGATTTCCACAGCAACGTGCCCGACAAGCTCGGCTACGCTTGCCGGCTGATCCGCAAGGCCTACGGCGCCGGCCAGAAGCTGGTGGTGCACGGCGCGCCGGAGCAGCTGGCGCAGCTCGATGCGCGCTTGTGGACATTCTCCGCGCTGGATTTCCTGCCGCATTGCGGCGTCGACAGCCCGCATGCCGGCGTGACGCCGATCGTGCTGGCAGCCAGGCTGGACCAGGCACCGCATCACCAGCTGCTGATCAACCTCAGTGTTGAGATGCCCGCGCAATTCGCCAGTTTCGAGCGCATGATCGAGGTGGTCGGCAGCGACGCCGGCGACCGGGCCGCGGGGCGCGAGCGTTTCCGCCTCTACCGCGAACGCGGCTATGCGCTGGCCCATCACGATATCGCCCAGGCCAGCCAGGGCAAGGGGGACGCCGCATGACCGAACGCACCACCTCGCGCGTGATCCCGCGCATCGGGCCCAACGACAGCATTCCGTTGCTGACCGAGGTGATCGACCTGCCTGCCGACGGCGCGAGGCCGCCGGTGCAGGACGGGCCGGGCGCGGGCACGGTCGCGCGGTCAGAAGCCGAGGCTGGCGGCCGGAGCCATGCCCAGCCCGCTCCCGATATCAGCTGGCCCGGTGCGTTGACCCATGTCGTTGTGCCGCGCGAGGCGGGGGCGGGCATTCCCGCCGCCGAGGTGCCCGCGCTGCACCAGCCCACCCCATCCGCCCGGGACGGTGCCTATTCGGTTTCCCATGCCGCGGCCCACGCCAGCCCGCCGCCCAGCGCGGACGAACTGCGCGCGGTGCGCAGCGAGTTGCTGACGCGCGTGATGATGCGTTTTCGCACCGAGTGGCCGCAGGTGGTGGAGGCCCATACGGAGGCTACGCTGCAATCGCGGCTGGCCCCGCTGACCGCGCAGCTGGCGTCGGAACTGACGCAGTCGCTGGAGGCCCGGCTGGTGGAGTGGCTGGATGCCACGCTGGAAGAAATTGAGCGGGATCCGGGCGGCATGTGAAGGTTCCAGGCACGGAACGAAGCCGACGATCAGGCCAAAGCCGCCGGCGATGACGGCGGCTGTCTCTCCCTCTCCCCTCAGGGGGAGAGAGCCGGGGAGAGAGGTGGCTTAGCCAGGAGCCACCTGAAGCGGAGCCCATGGTTGTTTCCAGCATGGCGATGTATCCAGCGCCCGCCCTCGCCTCCGGCTTGCTCTCCCGCAGGCGGGAGAGGAGAGCAACCAAGCGGGTGTTTGAGTCTGCGCACGCACCAAAAAAAAGCCCGCGATCGCTCGCGGGCTTTTCCTTTCCGGCGCTAAAGCACTCAGCCTCAGTCCGTCACTGCGCCCTTGCTTGCCGTCGAAGCCAGCTTGGAGAACTTCGCCAGCACGCCACGCGTATAACGCGGTGCCGGCTGCTTCCATGCCGCACGGCGCTTGGCCAGTTCTTCGTCGCTCACGTTCAGTTGCAGCAGCAGCTTGTGCGCGTCGATGGTGACCGAGTCGCCTTCCTGCACCAGCGCGATGTTGCCGCCCACGTACGCTTCCGGCGCCACGTGGCCTACCACCATGCCCCAGGTCCCGCCCGAGAAGCGGCCGTCGGTGATGAAGCCGACCGACTCGCCCAGGCCCTTGCCGATGATGGCCGAGGTGGGGGCCAGCATTTCAGGCATGCCGGGGCCGCCCTTGGGACCCAGGTAGCGCAGCACCAGGATGTCGCCGGCATTGATCTTGTCGGCCAGGATGGCGTCCATGGCGCTTTGCTCGTCCTCGAACACGCGGGCCGGGCCGGTGATGACCGGGTTCTTCAGGCCGGTGATCTTGGCGACGGCGCCTTCCGGTGCCAGGTTGCCCTTCAGGATGGCCAGGTGGCCTTCCTTGTAGAGCGCCTTTTCGATCGGCAGGATCACGTCCTGGTCGGCGCGCGGGGTGTCCGGCACGTTTTCCAGTTCCTCGGCCAGGGTGCGGCCGGTGATGGTCAGGCAGTCGCCGTGCATCAGGCCTGCCTTGAGCAGGATCTTCATGACCTGCGGGATGCCGCCGGCGCGGTGCAGGTCGGTCGCCACGTACTGGCCCGAGGGCTTCAGGTTGCAGATCACCGGCACCTTGCGGCGGATGCGCTCGAAGTCGTCGATGGTCCATTCCACTTCGGCCGAGTGGGCGATCGCCAGGTAGTGCAGCACGGCGTTGGTGGAGCCGCCGGTGGCCATGATCAGCGCGACCGCGTTCTCGATGGACTTGCGCGTGATGATGTCGCGCGGCTTGATGTCCTTCTTGATGGCTTCGACCAGCACGCGCGCCGATTCGGCAGCGCTGTCGACCTTTTCCTGGTCCGGGTTGGCCATGGTCGACGAGTACAGCAGCGACATGCCCAGCGCCTCGAACGAGGAACTCATGGTGTTGGCGGTGTACATGCCGCCGCACGAACCCGACGACGGGCAGGCATTTTTCTCGACACCCTCGAAGTCTTCCTGGCTCATGCGGCCGGCGGTGAATTCGCCCACGGCTTCGAACGACGACACGATGGTCAGGTCCTTGCCCTTCCAGTTGCCCGGCTTGATGGTGCCGCCGTACACGTAGATGCCCGGCACATTGGTGCGCGCCAGCGCGATCATGCCGCCCGGCATGTTCTTGTCGCAGCCGCCGATCACGACCACGCCGTCCATCCACTGGCCCTGGGTCGCGGTCTCGATGCAGTCGGCGATGACTTCGCGCGAGATCAGCGAGTACTTCATGCCCTCGGTGCCCATCGACATGCCGTCCGAGATGGTCGGGGTGCCGAAGATCTGCGGGTTGGCACCGGAGGCCTTGATGGCGTCCACGGCGGCGTCGGCCAGGCGTTGCAGGCCGGAGTTGCACGGCGTGATGGTGGAGTGGCCGTTGGCGATGCCCACCATCGGCTTGTCGAAGTCTTCCTTCTTGTAGCCCAGCGCGTAGTACATCGAGCGGTTGGGGGAGCGCGCCACGCCTTGCGTGATGTTCTGCGAACGTTTGTTGTATGCCATGGGAATCTCCGGGGGAATGTGCCGGCCTGCAAGGGGCGCCCCGAGGTAGCCGGGGACCGGGCAGGCTCTTGCCATGTTGTGGACGAGAGCATGCCGCTTGCCTTTTATGCTGTCAAATATATTATTCAACCTTTATTGAGTCGATAAACATATCAGGAGCCCATGTGGACCTGCGCCAGCTGCGCTACTTCGTGACGGTGGCGGAGGAGTTACATTTCGGCCGTGCCGCGCGGCGCCTGGCCATGACCCAGCCGCCGCTTTCCCAGCAGATCCAGGCACTGGAAGAGGGGATCGGGGTGCAACTGTTCGCCCGCACGCGGCGCTCGGTGGCGCTCACGCCGGCCGGCCAGCAATGGCTGCCCGAGGTGCGGCGCGTGCTGGCGGACGCCGCCGCGCTGCCGGGGCTGGCCCAGCGGCTGGCGCGCGGGGAGGCCGGCACGCTCTCGCTGGCCTTTGTCAGCACGGCCGACTACGGCATCCTGCCCGACCTGCTGCGGCGCTTTCGCGCGCGTCATCCCAATGTGCAACTGCAGCTGCGCGAGGCCACCAGCGATATCCAGCTGGAGGCCCTGATGGAAGGCACCATTGACGCCGGGCTGGTGATCCGCCCGCAGTTGCCGGCGATGCCGCATGGCGTTTCCTATCTGCCGCTGGTGCGCGAGCCGCTGGTGCTGGCGGTGCCGGAAGGCTGGCACGCGGGGACGGGCGAGGGCGCCGGGGCAGCCGGCGTTTCCCTCAGGGATGCGGCGCACGAGCCCCTCATCATCTTCCCCCGGCGAAGCGCGCCGGCGTTTTATGACATCATTACGGGCTGTTACGCGCGCGAAGGCCTTACGCCGGTCATTGCCCAGGAGGCTATCCAGATGCAGACCATCGTCAGCCTGGTATCGGCCGGCATGGGGGTGGCGCTGGTGCCGGCGTCGCTTTGCAACCTTCGCCGTACCGGTGTGTCCTACCTGCCGTTGCGCGACGCCGGGCCCGATATCGAGACCGGCCTGGTGTGGCGCGAGGCCGGTGCGGGCAGCGTGAGCCCGGTGCTGAGGTCGTTCATCGAGATTGCCGGTGCGCTGGCGTCTGCCATGACGCTGACGCAATTGGCTGGCATAAAGCCGGGCACGGAGCCCGGCACGAATGTAGCCATCCGGCGCGCGGCACGGCCGCAGGCTGAACACTGACATCCGATACCGTCCGGGCGCCTTTCGTTTTTCGAAGTTGTCTGCGGCGGTCTTCCTTCAACCCAATTCCACGGCACACATGCTGATTCATCCCCAATTCGATCCGGTCGCCATTCATCTCGGTCCGCTTGCCATCCGCTGGTACGGGCTGATGTACCTGGCCGGTTTCATCATGTTCCTGTGGTTTGGCCGCCTGCGCATCCGCCAGCCGCATATCGCGGCCCAGGGCTGGACCGTCAAGGACCTGGACGACATGCTGTTCTTCGGCGTGCTGGGCGTGATCCTGGGCGGCCGGCTGGGCTATGTGCTGTTCTACAAGGCCGATTACTACCTGAGCCATCCGCTGGAGATCTTCAAGGTGTGGGAGGGCGGCATGGCCTTCCATGGCGGCTTCCTGGGCGTGGTCGTGGCGATGTGGCTGTTCGGCAAGCTGCGCGGGCGGCACTGGATGGAGGTCACGGACTTCATCGCGCCGATGATTCCCTGCGGGCTGGCGGCCGGGCGCATCGGCAACTTCATCAACGGTGAGCTGTGGGGCCGCGCCACCGACTTGCCCTGGGGCATGATTTTCCCGCAGGCCGGCGACAACATCCCGCGCCATCCTTCCCAGCTCTACCAGTTTGCCGGCGAGGGCGTGGCGCTGTTCATCATCCTGTGGCTGTTCGCCAGGAAGCCGCGGCCCATGGGCGCCGTCTCGGGCGTGTTCCTGATCGGCTATGGGGGCTTCCGTTTCCTCGCGGAGTTCGCGCGCGAGCCGGACAACTTCCTTGGCCTGCTGGCGCTTAACTTCTCCATGGGCCAGTGGCTCAGCCTGCCGATGATCCTGGCCGGCGTGGCGATGCTGGTCTGGGCCAACCGCCGCGGGCATGCGGCGCAGGCTTCAGTGCGCTGACCTCTGCGGCTTCTGCCGGCGGATTGAAGAAAGCGGGCCGAGGCCCGCTTTTCTTATGGGTGCGCCCCATTGGGTGCACCCCATTGGTTTGGCCGCGCCTGAGCATCGACGACGTTATGTGATGGCCGCGTGGTATCGGCACGGTGACCCCGGCGGGCGCGTCAACGGCGCTTGGGCAGGACTGCTGGGGGTGTATATGCTTGCTTTCAGGCGGGCCGTTTGCCACAGAGGCTGCCACGCCGATGTGCGCCACTGCCGTCGCAAGCCGGACAGCGGCGGCTTTAGCGGCGCATGCCGTCTGGCTTGAAGTCCGGCCAGGGAGAAAGCGATGGAAATGGCGCGTGAGGCGGCGGGACCCGAGGCTTCCTTGAGGCGGGTGCGCCTCGCGGCTGCTTCGGAGCTGCGCGACGATGTTGCGCTGCCTGCCAGGGTCGACGGCGTGGATCTCGTCGTGATCGGGCATGGCGGCGGCGCGCTGGTCTACCAGGGGCATTGCCCGCACCGGGGCACGCTGCTGGCCGAAGGCGCCATCGAGCATGGCGTGCTCACTTGCCGCGGCCACGGCTGGCGCTTCGACTGCGGCTCCGGCACGGTTGTCGAACGGCCCGAAGTCTGCCTGAAGCGGTTTGCCGCCGTCATCGAGGACGGCGCGGTCATGGCGGACCGCGACGAGATCCTTGCGTGGCAGCGCCTGCAGGCCCTGCCGGATCCGGCGCCGCCATCCACAACGCCGGGCCCTGGCCTGCGCTCGCTCTCGGAGCTTCCCGGTCCGAAAGGCCTGCCCTGGCTGGGCAGCGCGCTGCAGTTGCAATGGCGGCAGCAGCGAATGCACCTCGTCTTCGAGCAATGGTGCGAGGAGTTCGGCTCCCTGTTCTGCGTGCGCATGGCGAACCGGCCAGCACTGGTGATCGCCGATGGGGCATTGATCGACAAGATCCTCCGCGACCGGCCCGCGACCTATCGCCGTATCGGCGCGCTGGAGGCGGTGGCGCTGGAGATGGGCGCGCTTGGCGTGTTCTCCGCCGAGGGCGAGGCATGGCGCAGGCAGCGCCGGCCGGTGGCGCAGGCACTGGATGCATACCGGCTGCGTGCCTTCTTGCCGATGCTGGCCAGCGTCACGCGCAGGCTGGAGCGGCGCTGGCATAAGGCGGCCGCGCAGCGGCGGCGGGTGGATGTGCAGCACGACCTGATGCGCTACACGGTAGATGTGACGACCGCCCTGGCCTTCGGCTACGACATCAACACGCTGGAGCGCGAGGGCGAGGTCATCCAGCAGCATCTCGAACAGATCCTGCCGATGGTGAACCGGCGCGTCAATGCGCCATTCCCGTACTGGCACTATGTCAGGCTGCCGGCGGATCGCTCGTTCGACCGCGCCCTCGCGGCAATCCACCAGATCATCGGCGAGTTCATCGCCGCGGCCCGCGAGCGGCTGGCGCGGGCGCCGGAGCTTGCCGCGCACCCGGCCAATTTCCTGGAGGCGATGCTGGTGGCCCAGCAGACGGGGCAGGCGCCGCTGGACGACGAGGAACTGTTCGCCAATATCTTCACGATACTCGTAGCGGGCGAGGATACGACCGCCAATACCGTTGCCTGGATGATGTACTTCATGTGCTGCCACCCGGAGGTGCAGCGCAGGATGCAGGAGGAGGTCGGGATAGTGCTGGGGCAGGCGGACGTCCTGCAGGACATGCGGGATGCCGCCAGGCTGGTGTACGTGGAGGCGGTCGCGCTCGAGTCGCTGAGGCTCAAGCCGGTCGCGCCGCTCTTCTTCCTGGAACCGAATGAAGACGTGGAAGTGGGCGGCATCCGGGTGCCGCGCGGGACGCTGCTGGTGTTGGTGAACCGGCCCAATGCACTGCAGGAGCGCAACTTTCCCGCTGCCCGCGAGTTCCGGCCGGAGCGCTGGCTGCCGGGCGCCACTCCGGCGGCCCAGCATCGCAGCGGCTACGTGCCGTTCGGCTCGGGACCGCGCTTGTGCCCCGGACGCAGTCTCGCGCTGCTGGAGGCCAAGGCGGCGATTTCGATGGTCTGCCAGAACTTTGACATCCGCCAAGCGCCCGAGTCGGGTCCGGTCGGGGAGGCCTTCGGCTTTACGATGATGCCGACGGACCTGTGGGTGATGTTCTCAGCGCGATAGTTGAATCGCCAGCCCGGCTGATCAGCCAGGCGGCAGCGTTGTCAATCCACCTGCGCCCCGGACTTTTTCACGATCACCGCCCATTTGTCGAGATCGGCCTTGAGCATGGCGCCGAACTGCTGCGGCGTGCCGGTGAGGACTTCGGCGCCTTGCGCCGCCAGTTTGTCGCGCAGCGTCTTGTCGGCGAGCGCGGCCTGCATGGTCTGCGCGAGTTTCTGCGTGACTTCCTTCGGCGTGCCCTTGACCGCGAACAGGCCGACCCACAGGTCGCCGCTGTAGCCGGGCACGGTCTCGCCGATGGCCGGGATGTCGGGCGCGAACGGCGAGCGCCTGGCGGAGCTGACGCCGAGCGCGCGCACCTTGCCGGCCTTGATATGCGCCAGCACCGAGGGCAGGCTGGCGAAGGCCAGCGGCACCTGGTTGCCAAGCACATCGTTGAGCGCCGGCGCCACGCCCTTGTAGGGCACGTGCTCCAGCTTGATGCCGGCCATGCTGTTGAGCATTTCGCCCAGCAGGTGGTTGAGCGTGCCGTTGCCGGCGGAGGCATAGCGGTAGAAATCCGGCTTGGCCTTGGCCATGCTGATCAGTTCGGGCAGCGTCCTGGCGGGGAAGGCGGGATTGGCCACCAGCACATTGGGCACGCTCGCCACCGGCGAGATCGGCTCGAAATCGCGCACCGGATCGAACGGCACCTGGCGGTACAGCGAGGGGTTGATGGCCTGGGTGCTGCTGATGGTCATCAGCAGGGTATAGCCGTCGGGCGCCGAGCGCGCGGCCGTCTGCGTGCCGATATTGCCGCCGGCGCCGGGACGGTTTTCCACCACCACCTGCTGGCCGAGGCGCTGCGACAGGTCGGCCGCGACCAGGCGAGCGACGATGTCGTTGGTGCCGCCCGGCGCCTGCGGCACGATCATCTGGATGGGCTTGGCGGGATAAGTCTCGGCCTGCGCAGTGGCGCCGGCGAACAGCGTAATCGCCGCGGCGATGCCGGCCAGGACATGGCGGGTGCGTTGCATGGTGTCTCCTCGATGTTGGGATGGCGGCATAGCAGTCTTTTCCTGCGGATGGCTACGCCTTGCCTGTCGCTGGCAGCGACTCTACACGAGGGGTTTGCGGCGGGGAAATTCAATCGCCGACTACCGCCATAAGAATTATTTATTCCGCTGCGCCGGGCTGGGCGACGCCCGGCGCCGGCTTGAGCGAGCCGCCCTGGGCGATGCGCGCGTCGACGATCTCGCGCAGGATCTCGGCCACCGCTTCCGCCGCGCGCGTGCGCGGCAGCGCGCGGGGCCAGCACAGCGACAGCGTGCGGCGCAACTCGGGCAGGATCAGGCGCGTGGGCATGGCGGTATCGCTCGGGTCTACCGCCGAGGCCGGCAGGATGGTGCAGGCCAGCCCTTCGCGCGCGGCGCCGAGCAGGAAGGGCAGGGAGTCCAGGTCGGCCACCACATTGAGTGCCGCGCCAGCCTGCGCGAAGCTGCGCTCCAGCACTTCGCGCAGGCCCTGCGAGCCGCTCGGCAGGACCAGCGGCACGCCCGCCAGTTGCCTGAGCGCGATGGTGTCGCGGCGGGCACGGCGGCGGCCGGCGGCGTCTGGCACATCGGGCGCAGCGGGCGGGTTGCCGATCAGGTACAGCGACTCGCTGGCCAGCATTTCGGGTTCCACCGCGCGCGAAGCCGTGTCGCGGAACAGGATGGCGAAATCGAGCCGGTTGTTGTTGAGCAGTTCCGAGATGTAGCCGCTCATGCTCTCAAACAGTTGCAGGCGTACCTGCGGGTAGCGCGCCCGCACCGCCCGGATCAGCGGCATGCCAAAGGCCGCGGCGGCCGTGGTGGGCAAGCCGATGGCCACCGCGCCGGAGACCTCGGCGCCCGCCGCGCGCACGTCGGCGCCGGCACTTTCCACCTGTTTGAGGATGGTGCGCGCATGCCGGTACAGGGTCTTGCCGGCCTCGGTCGGCTTCACGCCCTTGGGGCCGCGGTGCACCAGCGGCACGCCGTATTCGGCCTCCAGCGCGGCGAGTTGCTGGCTCAGCGCTGGCTGCGCCACGCACACCGCTTCGGCGGCGCGGGTCAGGCTGCCGTGGTCGACGATGGCCACGAAGTAGCGCATGGAGCGGATATCCATTGGGTGTCATTGGTTTGGCGTTTCCCGTGTGAGGTATTTATTCTACTTATGGGCGACTAGGCATTCCCTATTTCCCAGCGGATGCCGCCAGGCGCTAGATTGTGGGCTGGCCGGCCGGGTTTGCGCCTTCGCGCCGCCGGCATCCACCCACGTACCCAAGCACCAACGAGTCCAGCCATGTCCCAACCGCTGCAAGGCATCACCGTCGTATCCCTGGAGCAGGCGATTGCCGCGCCGTTCTGCACCCGCCAGCTGGCCGACCTCGGCGCGCGCGTGATCAAGATCGAGCGCCCCGGCGTGGGCGACTTCGCGCGCGCCTACGATGGCCGGGTGCGCGGCTTGTCCTCGCACTTCGTGTGGACCAACCGCTCGAAGGAAAGCGTGACGATGGACGTCAAGCATGCGCAGGCGGCACCGGTGCTGGAGGCGCTGCTGGCGCGCGCCGATGTGCTGGTGCAGAACCTGGCGCCGGGCGCGGCGGCGCGTCTGGGGCTCGACTACGAGGCGCTGAGCGCGCGCTTTCCGCGCCTGATCGTTTGCGATATCTCCGGCTATGGCGCCGACGGTCCCTACCGCGACAAGAAGGCCTATGACCTGCTGGTGCAGAGCGAATCGGGCTTTGTCTCGGTCACGGGCACGCCCGGAGAGGGCGTAAAGGCCGGTGCCTCGGTGGCCGACATCGCCGCCGGCATGTATGCCTACAGCAATATCCTGGCGGCGCTGATCGAGCGCGGCCAGACCGGGCGCGGCAAACGCATCGATATCTCGATGCTGGAATCCACGGTGGAGTGGATGGGTTTCCCGCTCTACTACGCCTTCGACGGTGCCGAGCCGCCCCCGCGCGCCGGCGCTGCCCATGCCACCATCTATCCCTATGGCCCGTTCCCCACCGGCGACGGCAAGACCGTGATGCTGGGCCTGCAGAACGAACGCGAGTGGAACACCTTCTGCCAGCGCGTGCTGGAAGACCCGGCGCTCGCCACGCATCCCGACTACGCCGACAACACCCTGCGCAGCGCCAACCGCGACGCGCTGCGCGCGCGCATCGTGGCGGCGTTTGCCGCGCTCAGCGCCGAGCAGGTCACGGCGCGGCTCGAAGCGGCGGGCATTGCCAATGCGCGCGTGAACACCATGGCCGATGTCTGGGCGCATCCGCAGCTGGCCGCGCGCGGGCGCTGGCGCGAGGTCGACACGCCCGCCGGTCCCGTGCCCGCGCTGCTGCCGCCCGGCGTGCAAGAGGCCCGCATGGACCCGGTGCCGGCGGTGGGCGAGCATACCGACGCGGTGCTGGCCGAACTTGGCCTGACACCCGCCCAGGTGGCGGCGCTGCACGGCGCGGGCGCGGTATGAGCGACGCCGCTGCCATCGGGGCGCCCGCCCGCAGCTACCTGTTCGTGCCCGCCACGCACCCCGAGCGCATCGGGCGCGCGATCGGTTCGGGGGCGGATGCGGTCATTGTCGATTTCGAGGACGCGGTGGCGCCCGACGCCAAGGTGTCGGCGCGCGAGGGCCTGGCCGGATCCTGGCCACAGTGGCAGGCCCGGGCGGCTGCGGCTGGCGTGTCCCTGCTGGTGCGCGTGAATGCCACCGACAGCGAATATCACGCGGGCGACCTGGCCTGGTGCCGCGTGCAGCGGGCACGCGACCTGGTACTACCCAAGGCCGATGCGGCTGCGCTGCACGCGCTGGCGCTCGCCTTGCCGCACGCCAATTGCTATCCGCTGATGGAAACCGCGGCGGGCTTTGCCGACCTGCGTGCGGTGAGCCGCGCGGCCGGCGTGGTGCGGCTGCTGTTGGGCAGCATTGACCTGATGTTCGACCTGGACGTGGCGGACGAGGACGAGCCGCTGGATTATTTCCGCGCCAGGCTGGTGATGCATTCCCGCGCGGCGGGATTGCCGGCGCCGGTGGACGGGGTTTGCACGGCCATCGGCGATGCCGTGGAGCTGGCCCGGCAGACCACGCGCGCGCGGCGCTTCGGGTTTGGCGCCAAGCTGCTGATCCATCCGCAGCAGGTGGCGCAGGTGCATGCCGGACTGGCGCCGTCGGAAGAAGCGCGGGCGTGGGCGCAGCGCATCGTGGCCGCCGCCGCCGGTGCGCAGGGCGCCGCGGTCGCGGTCGACGGCAAGATGGTGGACCGGCCGGTGCTGGAGCGCGCGCGCAGGATCCTGCGTCAGGCCGGCTAGGTTGGTGCGGCGGGCGATCCGCGCGCGTGCTGCGCCGCGTCAGCGAGCGGCAGGGCGAGCGCCGGCTGGTGCGGCGCCTGAACGGCCTGCGCCGGAGGCGCCGCGCGACCGGCGCGGAGCGTGGCCCGGAGCGTGGCCCGGAAGGTGGCCAGGGGCGCTGGCGAAGTGCTTCCGCAGCCTGCGTCAGCAACCAAAGCGCGCCTTGTCACATTAGCGGCGCACTAGCGGCGCACGCTGCGCATGCGGCTGCGCAGCATCGAATTGTCTTGTCATTGCGCCACCGTTATTCATAATTATGAATTATTGGGCCTGGCAAGACACATCCGAGGCCATCCCGATGCCATTGCATTCTTCCATCCGGAGGCACCATGCGCATCATCCAGCAGGCCCTGTACCTTGAGGTGGCGGAGCGCCTGCGCACCATGATCGACGAGCACGCGCTGATGCCCGGTGCCTGGATCGACGAAGCCAGCGTGGCCGAATCGATGGGTATCTCGCGCACGCCAATGCGCGAGGCGCTCAAGGTCCTCGCCGCCGAAGGCCTGGTGCGACTGGAGCCACGCCGTGGCTGCTTCGTCAATGCGCTGTCCGAGCAGGACCTCGACGAGATTTTCCCGCTGATGGCGCTGCTGGAAGGGCGCTGCGCCTATGAGGCCGCGCGTAATGCCACCGCTGCCGACCTGGATGCCCTGGAGTGCCTGCATGCCGACCTGGCGCGATACGCCCAGGACGGCAATATCGACGCCTACTACGAAACCAATTACCAGATCCACGAAGCGATCCAGCAACTCGCCGGCAATCGCTGGCTGTCGGGGCTGATCAGCGATTTGCGCAAGGTGCTGCGGTTGTCGCGCCACAAGAGCCTGAAGCTGCCGGGCCGCATCCGCGAATCCTGCGCCGAGCATCTGTCGGTGTTCTCCGCGCTCAAGGCGCACGATCCTGAGGGCGCCGAAACCCTGATGAAGACACACTTGCTGCGCCAGCGCGCCGCGCTCAGGGCGCTCGACGCGGCAGAGTTGCAGGCGCCCGCAGATACCGCAGCGGGCGCCGGTTCATCCATCCATCGATAGCAGGTACCCCATGGATACCCTCAGCAACAGCGAACAGAAAGCCAGTGCTCCCGTCAGTGCTCCCCTCAGCGGGCCCGAGTCCTCGGGCGAAACCCTGCTGTCGCGCTTCGGCCGGTGGTGGGGCCGCAAGGGCGAGCGCGATGGCAACGCCAGGCCCGATGCCGGCATCGATGCCAAGGCGGACGCCGGGCCCGTGACCTTGCCGGCCCGCGTGCTGCGCAGGCAGCGCGAGCAACTGCGCCTGTGCTTTGACGCGCGCCTGACCGACGGCGCCGCCAACACCGCCGCGCAGACCTGGCGCGCCGAGTACGAGGCGGCGGGCGACGATGCGCGCCAGGCCATGCTCGCCGTGCTGGCGGAAGTCGCGGCCAACGGCAGCACGGAGGCGGGCGAGGACGGCAAGGCCGCCAAAGCGGTCGCCGGCCTGCCGCAAGCCATGTCGAACGCGCGCATCCGTTTCTTCAAGCGCCTGGCCGCCTTGCACGGGCAGCAGGGCGCCAGCGTGTGCGGCCTGCATTTCCTGATCGGCTTGCGCGCCGACATGCTGCGCTGGCATAAGCGCGTGCCGGGCCTGCGCCCGCTCGACGACGATCTCGAAGCGCTGTTCTCCAACTGGTTCGACGTCGGCCTGCTCGAATTGCAGCCGATCACCTGGGACTCGCCGGCCTCGCTGCTGGAGAAGCTGATCCGCTACGAAGCCGTGCACGAGATCGCCTCCTGGGCGGATTTGCGCAACCGGCTCGATTCGGACCGGCGCTGCTATGCCTTCTTCCATCCGCGCATGCCGCGCGAGCCGCTGATCTTTGTCGAGGTGGCCTTCGTGCCCGAGATGGCGGCGAACGTCCACGCGCTGCTGGACGAGGCCGCGCCGCTGGAGGACCTGCGCCGCGTGAAGTGGGCCATCTTCTATTCCATCTCCAATACGCAGGCGGGCTTGCGCGGCGTCAGCTTTGGCAATTTCCTGCTCAAGCGCGTGATCGAGGAATTGCAGCGCGAGTTTCCCAAGCTCAAGCAGTTCGCCACGCTGTCCCCCATTCCCGGCTTTGCCGACTGGCTGCGCAAGCGCGACGGCGAGTCGGTGGCCAAGGTGCTGGGCGACAAGCGCCTGGCGCGCTGGAGCGAGCGCCACGGCACCCCGCCCGCCGACGGTGCTGGCTGGCTGGCGGCGCTGCCGGCGGATTCCGAGGATGCACTGGTGCGCGACACAGCGCTGGCGCTGGCCGCGCACTACCTGGTGCGCGAGCGCCAGCAGGCGCTGCCGGCCGACCCTGTGGCACGCTTCCACCTGGGCAATGGCGCCTGCGTGGAGCGCCTGAACTGGGCCGCCGACCTGTCGCGCAAGGGGCGCGCGCAGTCGTGCGGCATGATGGTGAACTACCTTTACGCGACCGAGGCGCTGGATGACAATCTGGTTCGCCTCGGCAACGGCAACCCGCGGATCAGTCGCGCGGTGAGCAAGCTGTTGTGACCCTCGTCAGGTCGTAAACAGGGCCATTTTCACGGGCCATTCAGCAGTCCTTCATTTGACTTTCCGCAGCATAAGAGAGAGGAGACAGGTTCATGAATCGTCGTCAGTTTCATCTGGCAGGGCTGGCTTGCGCGCTTGGCGCGGGTCTCGGCGCGGTTGCGCCGGTGGCGCAGGCCGACACCTGGCCGTCCAGGCCGATCACCGTGATCGTGCCGTTCCCCGCCGGCGGCGGCACCGATGCCTTCGCCCGTCCCCTTACCGCCCAGCTCTCCAAGCAGCTCGGCAAGCAGTTCGTGATCGACAATCGCGGTGGCGCCGGCGGGACGGTGGGCGCCAGCATTGCATCCAAGGCCGCGCCGGATGGCTATACCGTGTTTATCGGCGGTGCCCATCACGCCATTGCGCCGTCGTTCTACAAGAAGCTCGACTACGACATCGAAAAGGATTTCATCCCGGTCACGGTGATCGCGCAGCCGCCGCAGGTAATCGTGGTGAACCCGGCCAAGGTGAGCGCCAACACGCTGGGCGAACTGATCGACTATGCCAAGAAGAACCCCGGCAAACTGAACTACGCCTCGGCCGGCAACGGCTCTTCCCACCACCTCGCGGGCGAGCTGTTCAAGCTGCAGACCAAGACCTTCATCACGCATATTCCCTACAAGGGCGCGGGTCCTGCGCTGTCCGACCTGATCGCGGGCCAGGTCGACATGGATTTCGACGGACTCGGCTCCTCGGCCCAGCATATCCGCGCCGGCCGCATCAAGCCGCTGGCGGTGGCTTCCACCAAGCGTTCGGCTGCTTTCCCGAATGTGCCGACCGCCGCCGAGGCGGGTGTGCCCAACTATGAAGTTTCCACCTGGTACGCGATGTGGGTGCCCAAGGGCACGCCCAAGGACATCGTGGACAAGCTCTACACCGAAGTGGAAAAGGCACTGAACACGCCGGAGATGAAGCAGATCTGGCTTGCCAACGGCTCTGATACGCCGGCCTATACGCAAGAGCAGTTTGCGCAGTTCCAGCGCGCCGAGATCAAGCGCTGGGCGCAGGTGGTGCAGCTGTCCGGCGCCAAGATCGACTGATGAGGAATCGACCAATGCATCCTGGTGTGAGTGGAGCGCAGGCATGAGCGGCACGGTGGAGTTCTCGCGTGACGGTGACGTGGCCACCGTCACGCTGTCGCACGCGGGCAAGCTCAATGCGATCTCGGTGGCCATGTGGCGCGCGCTGGCGGAAGGCTTTGCGCAACTGTCGGCCGATCCCTCGCTGCGCTGCGTGGTGATGCGCGGCGCCGATGGCAACTTTGCCGCCGGCGCCGACATCGCCGAGTTTCCCGGGGAGCGGGGCGACGCCGCCGCGCTGCGCCGCTATCACGTGGAGGTGATCGCGCCGGCACTGGCCGCCATCGCCGGCTGCCTCCATCCCACGGTGGCGATGATCGAGGGGGTATGCGTGGGCGGCGGGCTGGAGATCGCCTGCCATTGCGACCTGCGCATCGCCGCCGGCGACAGCCGCTTCGGCGTGCCGATCAACCGTCTCGGCTTTCCCATGGCCCCAGGCGAACTGACGGGGCTGCTGGCCCTGGCAGGCCGCGCGGTGACGCTGGAGATCCTGCTGGAGGGGCGTGTGTTCGACGCCGCCGAGGCGCGCGACAAGGGGCTGCTGACGCGCGTGGTGCCGGCCACGGCGCTCGGCGAGGAAGTGGCCGCCACGGTGAAACGTATCGTCGCGGGCGCGCCGTTGGCTGCACGTATCAACAAGGAGAGCATCCGGCGTCTCGCGCCGGCCCCCGAGCCGCTGACGGCGGCGGAGCTGGAGGCGCACTTCCGTTATGGCGGCAGCAGCGACCATGCCGAGGGCGTGGCCGCATTCCTGGCGCGCCGGCCGCCGCGCTTTACCGGGCAGTAGCAACGGGCCTATCATTGCCGGCTATTGATCGGGATGCCCATGCTATTGCCGATTCCGTTTTTTATCTTCCGCCACATGAACGCCAACCTGTTCGCCCTATTTGAATCCCGCTTTCCGGCGGATCGCAGTGCCTGCTGCATCGAGACTCACGACGGCCTCTACTACAGCTGGGACGACCTCGACCGCGCCACCGCCCGGATGGCCAACCTGCTGACCGCGCTCAAGCTGCCCGAGGGCGCGCGCGTGGCGGTGCAGGTGGAGAAGTCGCCCGAGGCGCTGTTCCTGTACCTGGCCACGCTGCGCGCCGGCTACGTCTACCTGCCGCTCAATACCGCCTACCAGGAAGCCGAGATCGATTATTTCGTCGGCAACGCGGAGCCGGCGGTGGTGGTGTGCAGCAGCGCTAACTTCGGCTGGGTTTCCAAAGTGGCGTTCCGCCACGGCACGCAGCATGTGTTCACGCTGGACGATGACCGCTCGGGCTCGCTGCTGTCCCGCGCCGCCGCGCAGCCGGACAGCTTCGCCACCGTGGCGCGCGGCGCCGGCGATCTTGCCGCCATCCTGTACACGTCGGGCACCACCGGGCGCAGCAAGGGCGCCATGCTGAGCCACGGCAACCTCGCTTCCAATGCGAAGACGCTGCACGACTACTGGGGCTGGCGCAGCGACGACGTGCTCCTGCACATGCTGCCGATCTTCCACGTGCACGGACTGTTCGTGGCTTCGCACGGCGCGCTGCTGGCCGGCGCCAAGATGATCTGGGCGCCCAGGCTCGACATGGCCCAGGTGCTGAAATTCCTGCCGCGCTCCACCGTGATGATGGGCGTGCCCACCTACTACGTGCGCATGCTGCAGGAGCCGCGCTTCGACGACGATACCTGCCGCCGCATGCGGCTGTTCGTGTCCGGCTCGGCGCCGCTGCTGATGGAAACCTTCGACGCCTTCCGCGAGCGTACCGGGCACACCATCCTGGAGCGCTACGGCATGAGCGAGACCGTGATGCTGGTCTCCAACCCGTACGAGGCGGATGCCGGCGAGCGCATCGGCGGCACCGTCGGCAAGGCGCTGCCGGGCGTTTCCGTGCGCGTGGTGGATGGCGACGGCAAGGCTTGCGCGGCCGGCGAGATCGGCAACGTGGAGGTGCGCGGACCCAACGTGTTCCATGGCTACTGGCGCATGCCGGAAAAGACGCAGGAAGAGTTCACCGAGGACGGCTGGTTCAAGACCGGCGACGTGGGCCGCTTTGGCGGCGCCATCGTCAGCCAGGCCGGCGAGCGCAAGGTGCCGGACGACTACCTGACCATCGTCGGCCGCAGCAAGGACCTGATCATCTCCGGCGGCTACAACGTCTATCCGAAGGAGATCGAGAGCTTTATCGACGAGATGCCGGGCGTGGCGGAAAGCGCCGTGATCGGCGTGCCGCATGCCGACTTCGGCGAAGCGGTGGTAGCGGTGGTGGTCGGCAAGCCCGGCGCCGAACTCGACGAGTCCATCCTGATCGGCTCGCTCAAGGGCCGCATCGCCAACTTCAAGGTGCCCAAGCGCGTGCACCTGGTCGATGAACTGCCGCGCAACACCATGGGCAAGGTGCAGAAGAACGTGCTGCGCCAGCAGTTCGCGGCGCTGTAAGCCTGCGAGAGGCGGCGGTCAATGCCGCCGCCTCGCTGTCATGCCGGCCTGGCTCACCAGGTCACGCCGAGCCACTCCTTCAGTTGCGTTGCCTTCGACCGGCTCACCGGCACCAGCGTGTGTTCCGCATCGTCCATCACCAGCTGGATATGTTCTTCCGACCGGATCACTTCGATCGCGTGCGGAAGGCTGACGATATGGCTGCGGTGGACGCGCAGGTAGACGCTGTCATCCAGGCGATGCTCAAGATCCGTCAGCGAGAGATTGGACAGGTAGCGCTCGTCTTTCGTCACGATCGTCGTGTAGTGGCCATCGCCCTGGAACCGCACGATGTCCTTCAGGTCCACCAGGATCACGCGGTTCTTGCGGTACACGGGAATCTTGAATAGCCGCCGCGGCGACGGCACGTTGCCGCCCGCGCGCTGTTCCTCCGGTTCCGTCGTGAGATCCGTCACGTCGTAGAAAATCATGCAGGTGCCGCAGACACCGCCCGAGGCCGTCATCCTGGACACCTTGATCAGCAGGATCCGGTCGGGGATGTTGATCATCATGGCGAGCGGCGGGGGCGACTTCACCGGGCATCCGCCGGCGTCCTCCGCCTGAAGCAGGAAGCGCAGCTTCTCCCGGCTCTTCTCCGGATGCAACTGCAACACATCGATCCCGATCAGATTGTCCTGGCTGACGCCGAGCGACTGCTCGCTGGCGGGACCCAGGATTTGCATCGCCACATCGTTGAACGCGGTGACATGCCCCTGCGCATCGAGCCAGACGATGCCCGGATTGAACTGCTCCAGTTTGTGCTGGAACGTCTCCTGGCGACGCGCATCGGGCGTCGTCACGGTGAAGGGCGCATGGCGGTCCATTCACATCTCCTGGTCAATCATGGGGCCCCTCGTGCGCCTGGCCCGGCATTTCCGTTGTGCATTTCTGTTGTATGTGCAACCTGCATTTCGTGCAAGTTTCCGACGCCTGGCGCAGGCAAAACGGCCGTTCGGGAAATCAAATTGCTTTGCTGCGGTGCATTCTGAAATGCTGCAAGAAACACTGCGCGCCCGGGGCATCGCTGGCCTGGACGGGAACTGGCGCATGACAAGGAGACCGATGTGATACCTCGTCCGTTCGAATATCACGTGCCGAAGACGTTGCCGGAGGCGTTCGCCTTGCTTGGAGAGTACGGCGACGACGCCAAGCTCCTTGCCGGCGGCCACAGCCTGCTGCCCATGATGAAGCTGCGCTTCGCCGAGCCCGGCCACCTGATCGACCTGGGCAAGCTGGCGGAACTCAAGGGCATTCGCGAGGACGGCGGCGAGATCCGCATTGGTGCCATGACGACCGAGAACGAGCTGATCTGGTCGGCGTTGTTGCAGGAGAAATGTCCTCTGCTGGTCGAAGGCGCGCGCCAGATCGCGGACCCGCAGGTGCGCTACCGGGGCACGCTCGGCGGCGACATCTCGCACGGCGATCCGGGCAACGATCATCCGGCGCTGATGATTGCGCTGGACGCCTCGTTCGTGCTCGCGGGCAAGCTTGCCGAACGCGTGGTGCCGGCCGACGGCTTCTTTCTCGGCACCTACATGACGCTGCTCGAAGCAGACGAGATCCTGACCGAAATCCGCATTCCGGTGCCGGCCACGGGCAGCGGCAATTGCTACGCCAAGCTCAAGCGCAAATCCGGCGACTTCGCCACCGCCGCCACGGCGGTGATGCTGCGCATGCGCGGCGAGACCGTGGAGGATGTGCGCATCGCGCTGACCAATGTCGCGCCGACCGCCCTCAGGGCCAGCGACGCAGAGCAATACCTGCGCGGCAAACCGCTCGACGATGCCGCCATTGCCGAGGCCGCGCGGCTGGCGATGGCCATCTGCGACCCGGCCGGGGACCTGCGCGGTGACGTCGAATACAAGACGGCGATGGCGGGTGAGATGACGCAGCGCGCGCTGCGCGTTGCTTATTCGCGCGCCGCGCACTGAACTGGCGGTACGGTAAGCCGATAAGCAGGTTCCGGAGGCACGACATGAGCAAGAAGACGATGGTGTCGTTCAGGCTGAACGGCAAGGACACGGACGTGGTGGTCGAGCCGCGCGAGCTGCTGATCCACACGTTGCGGGAGCGGTGCCTGCACACTGGCCCGCACATCGGCTGCGAGACTTCGCATTGCGGCGCCTGCACGGTCGACATGAACGGTATGTCGGTCAAGGCCTGCACGGTGCTGACGGTGCAGGCGGAGGGCGCGGACCTGCTGACCGTGGAAGGCATGGCGCAAGGCGGCGAGCTGCACGCGCTGCAGGAAGCCTTCATGCAGGAGCACGCGCTGCAATGCGGCTTCTGCACGCCCGGCATGCTGATCCGCGCGCACCGGCTGCTGCAGGAGATCCCCGACCCGAGCGAGGAGGAGATCCGCTACTGGATGGCCGGCAACCTTTGCCGCTGCACGGGCTACCAGAACATCGTGAAAGCCGTGCAGTACGCCGCGCGCAAGCTGCGCGGCGAGGCGGTCCAGACCTCGCATCCGCTGATGGGCGAGACGCGGTGATCGCGCCGTCATCCGACATCGACGCAACGGAGAGCAACGGAGAAGCATGATGGGAAATATGAATGCCGAATCCGAGCGCGTGGCCGCGCTGGAAGGCATGGGTTGTTCGCGCAAGCGCCGCGAGGATCCGCGCTTCCTGCAGGGCAAGGGCACCTATGTCGATGACATCAAGATGCCGGGCATGCTGTTCGGCGTGATGGTGCGCAGCCCGTACGCGCATGCACGCGTGAAGAAGATCGACAAATCGCGCGCGCTCGCGCATCCCGGCGTGCATGCGGTGTTGACCGCCGACGACCTGAAACCGCTCAAGCTGCACTGGATGCCGACGCTGGCCGGCGACGTGCAGGCAGTGCTGGCCGACGAGAAGGTCTGCTTCCAGAACCAGGAGGTGGCGTTCGTCGTGGCGGACGACCGCTATGTCGCGGCCGATGCCGCGGAACTGGTGGAAGTGGAATACGAGGAACTGCCCGCGCTGGTCGATCCGCTGCAAGCCCTGGCGCCGGACGCGCCGGTGATCCGCGAGGACATCCGCGACAAGCAGGTGGGCGCGCATGGCGCGCGCAGGCATCCCAATCACATCTTTACGTGGAATATCGGCGACAAGGACAAGACCGACCGCGCGTTCGACAACGCCGAAGTCACCGTGACGCAGGACATGCTGTATCCCCGCGTGCATCCGTGCCCGCTGGAGACGTGCGGCTGCGTGGCGTCCTACGACAAGGCGCGCGGGGACCTCACGGTCTACATCACCTCGCAGGCGCCGCATGTGGTGCGTACGGTGGTTGGCCTGCTGTCCGCTATCCCGGAGTCGAAGATCCGCATCATCTCGCCGGATATCGGCGGTGGCTTCGGCAACAAGGTTGGCGTGTATCCCGGCTATGTCGCCTCCATTGTGGCATCGATCGTGCTCGGGCGGCCGGTCAAGTGGATCGAATCGCGCGCGGAGAATCTCAGCACCACCGCGTTTGCCCGCGACTATCACATGAAGGGCGAACTCGCCGCGGACAGCGACGGACGCATCAAGGCACTGCGCGTGCATGTCGTCGCGGATCATGGCGCCTTCGACGCGTGCGCCGACCCCACCAAGTGGCCGGCGGGCATGTTCCATGTGTGTACCGGTTCCTACGCGATCCCCAACGCCTTCGTCTCGGTCGATGGCGTCTACACCAACAAGTTTCCTGGCGGCGTGGCCTACCGCTGCTCGTTCCGGGTCACCGAGGCGGTCTACCTGATCGAGCGCATGCTCGACGTGCTGGCCCTGAAGCTCGGCATCGACAAGACCGAACTGCGGCTGCGCAATTTCATACGAAAGGATCAGTTCCCGTATCTCACGCCGCTGGGGCTTGAGTACGATTCCGGCGATTACGAAACCGCGCTGCGCAAGGTACTGGACGCCGTCGACTATCCCGCGCTGCGCGCCGAGCAGGCAGCGCAGCGGGCTGACAAGCAGGCCGAGTGGCTGATGGGCATCGGTGTCAGCACCTTTACCGAGATTGTCGGCGCGGGGCCGTCGAAGTCGTGCGACATCCTCGGCATCGGCATGTTCGATTCGTGCGAGATCCGCGTGCATCCGGACGGCTCGGCCATCGCCCGGATGGGCACGATCACGCAGGGGCAGGGCCACCAGACGACTTACGCGCAGATCATTGCTTCGGAGGCCGGCATCCCGGCATCGGTGATCCAGGTGGAGGAGGGCGATACGTCCACCGCGCCGTACGGCCTTGGCACCTACGGCTCGCGCTCCACGCCGGTTGCCGGCGCGGCGGTGGCGCGGGCGGCGCGCAAGATACGCGAGAAGGCCCGGCTGATCGCCGCGCACCTGTTCGAGGTCAGCCCGGACGATGTCGAGTTCGACCTGGACCGCTTTGCCCTGAAGGGTTCGCCTGGACAGTTCAAGACCTTGAAGGAAGTCGCATGGGCCGCCTACAACAACGTGCCGGAAGGTATGGAAATGGGGCTGGAAGCGGTGGACTACTACGATCCGCCCAACTTCACCTTCCCGTTCGGCGCCTACGTTTGCGTGCTCGATATCAACCGCTACTCGGGCGAGACGCGGGTGCGCCGCTTCTACGCGCTGGATGACTGCGGCACGCGCATCAACCCGATGATCATCGAAGGGCAGATCCACGGCGGGCTGACGGAGGGCTTCGCCGTGGCGATGGGGCAGGAGATGCCCTACGACGAAGCCGGCAACCTGCTGGGCGCCACGCTGATGGACTACTTCATCCCGACCGCGATCGAAACGCCGCACTGGGATACCGATTTCACTGTCACGCCGTCGCCGCATCACCCTATTGGCGCGAAGGGCGTGGCCGAATCGCCGCACGTCGGCTCGATCCCGTGCTTCACCTCGGCGGTGGTCGATGCCTTCGCGCACCTGGGTGTCACGCATATGAACATGCCGCACAGCGCCTATCGCGTCTGGCAGCAAAGCCGCGCGCTCGGGCTGGCGGAGCGCTGACGCCAGGAGCCCGCCATCGCGCCGCGTCCGGTGGCCGGCGGCGGCTCACGAACTCGAGGAAAGTCTGATGAAAGTCGTACTCGAAAAGGTATTTCCGCTGGCATCCACGGTCGATGCCGCGTGGCATTCCCTGCGGGACGTCGAGGCCGTGGCTGCGTGCATGCCGGGCGCGACGATCACCGAGCGCGTGGATGCCACGCACTACAAGGGGACGATTGTCGTGCGGCTCGGCCCCGCCACGATGTCGTTCAAGGGCGATATCGAAGTGCTTGGCCTCGATCCGGCCGCACGAAGCCTGCATCTGGCCGGCAAGGGCGCGGATTCCACGGGCTCGTCCGCCGCGTCGATGGACCTGCTCGCGACCGTGCGGGCGGCAGGCGCGGCATGCGAGCTGGCCGGCAGGAGCGAGGTGACGATGAGCGGGAAGGCGGCCGCGTTTGGCGGGCGGATGATGAACGCGGCGGGGGACCAGATCCTCAAGCAATTCGCCGCCAATTTCGCGGCGCTTGTGCAGGCGCCGCAGGCACAGCCCGCTGCGGATGCCGCCGATGCCCCCGTGCCGGAGGCGGCCGCGCCGCAAGCCGGGTTGAACGGCCTGGCGCTTGCCTGGGCCATGCTGCGCGACTGGGTGCGCGGGATATTTGCCCGCAAGGCCACCTGACCGGATGCCCGAGCCCGCCATGACCACCGGCCGCATGAACGACGTGATATCGCTGCAGCAGCGCCTGGAGCGGCACGGCTATATCGCCGAGCGCAGCTTCGCGGCGACCCTGCTGCTGACCATGGAGATGCGCCGTCCGCTGTTGCTGGAGGGCGAGGCGGGCGTCGGCAAGACCGAGGTCGCGAAAGCGCTCGCGCGCTTGCTGGACACGCGCCTGATCCGCCTGCAGTGCTATGAGGGGCTGGACGCGCATTCGGCGCTCTACGAGTGGAACTACCAGCACCAGTTGCTGGCGATCAAGCTGCTTGAGCAGGACGAACGCCCGGTCCCGGACAAGGAGCAGGACATCTTCTCCGAGCGCTACTTGTTGAAGCGGCCATTGCTGGAGGCGATCACCACGACGCCGGCGCCGGTGCTGCTGATCGACGAGATAGACCGCACGGACGAAGCGTTCGAAGCGTACTTGCTGGAGCTGCTGTCGGACTTCCAGATGTCGATCCCGGAGCTCGGCGTGATCCGCGCGGCGGAGCGTCCCTTCGTGATCCTGACCTCGAACGGCACGCGCGAGATCTCCGATGCGCTGCGCCGCCGCTGCCTGTACCAGTACGTGGACTATCCGAGCTTCGACAAGGAACTGCTGATCGTGCGCATGCAGGTGCCGGAAGTGCCGGAGAAGCTCGCGCGCCAGGTCGTCGAGTTCGTGCAGGCCGTGCGGCAGATGGATATGCAGAAGCGGCCCGGCCTTGCCGAGACGCTCGACTGGGTGTCGGCCCTGCTTCGGCTGGGCATCGGCGCGCTCGACCCCGGCGGCGCCGAGCGGATCATGGATTCCCTGTCCGCCCTCGTCAAGACGCGCGCGGACCAGGCCGGGCTGACCCGTCCGGTCGTGGAAAAGCTGGCTGCAGCATGCTGACCGCCATCCCTTGCACCGACGAACAGGCGCCTGCGCAAAGCCTCGGCGCCATGCTCGAATCCCGCTACGCCGGGTTCGCGGGATGGCTGCGCGCCAACGGCTTTGGCATCACCAGCAGCGAGATGGCCGCCGCGATGGAGGTGGCGCAGCGCATGGGGCAGATGGATAGCCAGCTGCTGCGCTGGAGCCTGCGCGCTCTGTTGTGCTCGCGTGCCGAGGAATGGCGCCGCTTCGATGAACTGTTCGACGCCTACTTCCTCAGGCCGAACCGGCGCGCGCTGGTGCGGGCCCATGCGGGCGGCGCTGGCCGCATGACGCGGCAGCGCGAGGGCGGCCAGCCTGACGACAGCGAAGGCACGCCGCTGGCACCCGGTGGCTATGGCAACGACACAACCGGTATGGGCAGCGCGGCCGCGCGCGGCGTCTCGGACGAGGCCTCGCTCGCCCACGCGGATTTTCGCCATCTCAACCAGCCCGATGCACTGTTCGCCATCGACGAGGCGATGCGGCGCTTCGCGCAGCGGCTGCGCGGCATACAGACACGCCGCGAACGCCGCGCCGTTTCCGGCCGCGTGATCGACATGCCGTCGACGATCCGGCGCAGCGTGTCGCGCGGCGGGCCCCCCCCCNCTGGACCTGGCTTGGCGGCGGCCGCAGCGGCAGCGTCCCCGCATCGTGCTGCTGCTGGATGTGAGCCGCTCGATGAGCCTGTACAGCTTCTTCTTTCTCCGGCTTGCACGGGTGTTGAGCGCGCGCGTTTCCGACGTGCATTGCTTCATCTTCCATACGCGGCTGGTGGGCATCGCGCAGGCGCTGCGCGATCCGGATCCCTGGCGCTCGCAGGAGCGGCTGGCGCTTCTGTCGGCGGGGTGGGCGGGCGGCACGCGCATTGGCGAAAGCCTGGACGAATTCAACCGGCAGCATGCGGCGGCGCTGCTGCACTCGCGCACCGCTGTCGTCATCGTCAGCGACGGCTACGATGCCGGCGCGCCGGCGTTGCTGCGGCAGTCGCTGCACAGGATCCGGCGGCGTTGCCGCACGCTGGTCTGGCTCAATCCGCTCGTCGGCCAGCCCGGCTTTACGCCGGCCAGCGCCGGCATGTTGGCTGCGCTGCCGTATATCGACCTGCTGGCCGGCGCGCGCGATCTCGCAAGTCTTCAGCAAGTGCTGCCACAAGTGCTGTCCATTCTGCAATGAAGCAATGAAGCAATGACGCAATGAACGACGATACTCTCCTGCAACTAGAGCAACGGCTGATCGAAGCCTCGCTGCCGTTCGCCGTTACCACCGTAATACGGGCGCAGCCGCCTACTTCGGCCTGGGTGGGCGCGCAGGCGCTGGTGGAAGCCGATGGCGCGTTGCACGGCTGGATTGGCGGCGGCTGTTCCCGCGCCATCGTGATCCAGGCCGCGCTGGAGGCGATCCGTTCGGGGCAGCCCAAGCTGCTTCGCATCAGCAACGCGCCCGCGGCGCCGGAGGCGGATGTGGAAAACCACGCCATGCCGTGCGCGAGCAACGGCACCATCGAACTGTTCATCCAGCCGACGCTGCCGCCGCCCGTGGTGCTGGTGCTTGGCGCGACGCCCACCGCGCTGGAGGCCTGCGTGCTCGCGCAGCGCATGGGGCTGAGCGTTGCCGCCGCGGCGAAGGTAACCGTGCCGCTCGCCGCGCTTGGCTTGCCGCGTGTCATCGAAGGCTTCGACGATGCGGCCTTTGCATTGCTGGGTCCGCAACTGGTCCTGGTGGCCACTCAGGGCGACGGGGACGAGGAGGCCCTGGAAGCCGCCATGCGCAGCCCTGCAGCGGCGGTCCTGCTGGTAGCCAGCCAGCGCAAGGCGGACAAGCTGCGCGAGGCCATGCGCGCGCGCGGCATCGCCCCGGAACGGCTGGCCGCGCTGCATGCGCCGGCCGGACCCTGTATCCATGCGCGGACCCCGCAGGAGATCGCGCTGGGCGCGGTCGCGGGACTGGTGATGCTGCGCCGCCTGCTGGAGCAGGAGCGGGCGGCCGAGGTGTCGGGCGCGGGGACGGCCGACAAGCTGCCCGTGGTGCGTCCGTGCGAGTCGATGGCATCGGTCGATCTGATGCCGGTGCGCTACGTGAACCCGGTCTGCGGGATGGAGATCGATATCGCTTCGGCGAAGTATGTTGTCGACTACGGCGGGCAGCGCCTGTATTTCTGCTGCGACGGCTGCAAGGTGGAATTCGAGCGCGAGCCGGGCAAGTACCTGGCGATCGCGCGGCAGCGGGAAACGACATGAACGACATGAACGACATGAGCGAGACTGCGACCGCGCTGCCTGCCTTCTCGGCGGTCGTGCTGGCCGCCGGCATGTCATCGAGGATGGGGGACAGGCACAAGCTGCTGCTGCCGGTGGCAGGGCAACCCGCGGTCAGGCGTACCGTGTGCGCCGTGCTTGCGGCGGGACCGCAAGAGCTTGTCGTGGTGACGGGCTTCCAGGGCCGCGCGGTGATCGAAGCGCTTGAGGACCTGCCAGTCGGCTTCCAGCCCAATCCGCGCTACGAGGAGGGCCAGATGACCTCGGTGGCCGCCGGCGTCGCCGCGCTGCGGCTGCCGTGCAGCGTGGTGCTGGTTTGCCTGGCCGACCAGGTCTTGCTGGAGGCCGGCGATTACCGGGAGCTGGTGGGCGCCTTCGGCGCCATGCCGCGCGGCTCGATCCTGGTCCCGGTATTCGCGGGGCAGCGCGGCAACCCGGTCGCCTTTTCCGCCAGCTATGCTGCCGAGGTGGTGGCGGGGCACGTCAATCCCGGCTGCCGCAAACTGATCGCCGACCATCCGGACGAAGTCTTCGTCCATGAAGCCAGCCACGACCGCTTCACCACCGACATGGATACCCCGGAGGACTACGCCCGCGTCGTGGAGCGGCTGCGCGTTGGCAGCACGGCTTGCGCATAGGAAAACGGGCCTCTCCCGCTGCGTGGAAGAGGCCCGTTTGACCCGTGTGTGGTGCGTCCTGGTCCGGACGCGCGGGATCTACTTCAGCATCTGCACCGAACCGTTCACCGTCACCGTGACCTGGGCCTTGCCGCCCTCTACCGGCACCGGCGCGGAATCGGCCATCATGGCCTTGGCCGCGTACATGCGCGGCATCGGCTGCACGGCGCCGGCTTCGCTCACCTGGACTTCACGGATGGTGTAGCTGCCGTAGCCGAACAGTTTGGTGGTGGCCTGCGCTTTTTCACGGAAGGAGGCCACGGCCTGCTCGGTCAGCTTGGCCTCGGCGGCGTGGCGGGCTTCGCGCGACAGCGAGAAGCTGATGTTCTGCACCTGCATCTGGCCGGCGAGCTGGCCCGCGAGCTTGGACACCGCGGAGAAATCGCGCGACTCCAGAATCACCTCGGCGCGGCCGCGCCAGGTGCTGATGCGCCCGTTCTTGTCGTTGGACGGATAGATGGTGAAGCCGCCCGATTGCGCCTGCACGCCGCTGGTCCGCTTCGCCTGGGCAATCACTTCCTGCGTCTTCGCCGACAGCGACGAGGAAATCGCGCCGGGCTCGGCGCCTTCCTGTTCGGCTGCCAGCGTCATGTGCACCACGTCGGTGGGTACCTCGGTGGCAGCCTGGGCGGACAGCGACAGCACGCCGGCGGGCGCCGGGTCGTGGGTCGGGCCGCCGCCCTGGGCGGAGGCAACCATGGCGGTGGTACCCAGCAGCGTGGCGGCAAGCAGTTGTTTCATCAGGATTCTCCCTTTCTTGGCGATGCAAATCAGACGCGCGGCCGAGGTGATCGTTCCGTTACCTTGCGATCGACGTTGTATCTACATGTATCCGCTGTGGTGCACCGCCCGAGCAGCCGCTCAGAACGCGTGCCAGGCTTTCCACAGCATATAGGCCGCAAGACTGAACAGCAGGCAGGCGAAGACCTTCTTGAGTTGCCCGACATCCATGCGGTGCGCGGTGCGCGCGCCCAGCGGCGCGGTCAGCACGCTGGCCACGGCGATCACCGCCAGCGCCGGCAGATAGATGTAGCCGAGCGAACCCGCCGGGAGCCCGCCCTGGCCCAGCCCGCTCCATACATAGCCGATCACGCTCGCCACGGCGATGGGAAAGCCGAGCGCGGCCGAGGTGGCCACGGCGTTGTGGATAGGCACGTTGCACCAGGTCATGAACGGCACCGAGACAAATCCGCCGCCCGCACCGACCAGGCTGGACAGGAAGCCGATCACCCCGCCGGCGCCCAGCATGCCCGGCGTGCCGGGGAGCTGCCGGTGCGGAGCGGGCTTGCGGTTGCGCAGCATTTGCCACGCGGAGAAACCGACAAATACCGCGAACAGCAGCGACAGCCAGCTCGTCTTGAGCACCGCGAAGACCTTGCCGCCCCCGATCATGCCGCCGATCAGGATGCCCGGGGCCAGCGCGAGCACCAGTTTCCAGCGCACCATGCCGCGCTTGTGATGGGCACGTACCGAGGACAGCGAAGTGAACAGGATGGTCGCCATGGAAGTGGCGATCGCCATATGGACGATGGCCTCATGCGGGAATGCCATGGCGGTGAACAGCAGCGTGAGGAAGGGCACCATCAGCATGCCGCCGCCGACGCCGAGCAAGCCGGCGCAGAAACCGGTGAAGGCGCCGAGCAGCAACAGCCCGGGAATCAGGGAAAAACTCATGATGCGGAATCGGCCTTATTGGTGTTGTAGTTATGTAGTCGGCAGCCATTGTGGCATGCCGCCTGTGTGACCGTCAGTGCCACCCGCCATGGCGTGCGGCCGGCCCCCCCNCGTGCGGCTGCCGCCGCACCGCATCTTTGAAGCGTTTCAGCCCATCAGCGCATCAGCTTCGTGGTAATGAAACGCCATTCGGCCGGCGTCACCGGCGTGATCGACAAGCGGTTGCCGCGGCGTAGCACGGCCATGTCCGCCAGTTCCTCGTGCGCGCGCAGGTCGGCCAGCGAGATCAGCGGGCCCTTGCCGGCAAAGCGCACGTCGACCAGCATCCAGCGCGGCGCATCGGGCTTGGCGGCGGCATCGTAGTAGTCGCTCTTCGGGTCGAACTGGGTGGGATCGGGATAGGGCTGCGAGCTGACTTCGGCCAGCCCGGCAATGCCGGGCTGCGGGCAGGAGGAGTGATAGAACAGCACGCCGTCGCCGATGCGCATGGCGTCGCGCATGAAGTTGCGTGCCTGGTAATTGCGCACGCCGGTCCATGGCAAGGTGCCACGCTCGGCCAGGGTATCGATGCTGGCCTCGTCGGGTTCCGATTTCATCAGCCAGTACTGGCGGGCGCGCGTGGTGGCATTGGCTTGCGTGGATCGGCTCATGGGCAGGCAGGGCAGGCGTGACGTTGGCGACAGCGCTATGGTGCAGCAAGCCCGGCCAAAAGAAAACCGTTTGCCCGACGCGGGCCGGCGTGGGCCCGCATCAGCAAGGAAGCGGGGGCAGGGCGGAAGAGGGAAACATGGCGGCGCAAGAAAGCGCGGCACAAAAGGAAAAGGCGGTGGTTAAAAAACCACCGCCTTTAGAGGGGTCCCCGCCTCGGCCGCTGGATCGGCATCCTGAACCCAAGTGAGGTTCAGAGTGGCTGCGGAAGCCGCATTTCGGGTACATCACTGTTTCAGGGAGTCCAGACTGCGACTATGAACCAAGCGACGCGCTCGCCCACACGGCATAATCCCGCACCAACAAATGCTTATCGGTTCAAGGAATATGATCCTGACGAACCAGGCAGGGAAACTGTCAAACGTCTGACCTTTATTGCTCTACCGAACACAACGGCTCCGGGAGGGCTGTCAGACGTTTGCCGTTTCGAACTTGGATGGGATGAAAACGGCGGTCAGGCGCGATAACCCGACCTAAGGTGCCGCAACTATGTGGCTTGGTGCGGCTTGGCTCCACTATACACCGCACCGCTTTCCATACCAAGCCCGTCGTTGCGTGTCGTTACATTTTGCTGACGCGCGCGGCATGTCGGGCACATCGCGGCTCCCCTGTGCCGTGCGGTACACCGCCTGCGGCGTGTTCAGCTGCGCGGCGCGGGCGCATTGGTACCCACGTGCGCGTACTGCCGCAGGGCTTCGTCCGCGCGTTCGTTGAGTTCGCGAATGCGCGCGCGCACGGCATCCACGGGAATCGCGCCGTCCTCCTGCTGCTTGCGCTTGAGCGAGAGCAGGTCGGAGGCGATGCTGATGGCGGCCATCACGGCAACGCGTTCCACGCCTTTGGCGGACACGCCGCCCTTGAGGCGGGTCATCTGGTCGTCTACCAGTGCCACGGCTTCCAGCAGCGCGGCTTCATTGTCGGGCGAAATGGCGAAGCGGTATGACTGGCCGGCAATGTTCACTTCGACTTGCTTGTTGCTCATGCGTTTTCTCCGGAAGCCTTGTGATCGGCGCGGCTGGCCGCCTCGCCTTCACCAAGCAGGTCGAGCTGGCGGGCGTCGCTGGCGGTGGGCAGCTTGTCGAGGATCGACTGGATGCGCAACTGCGCTTCCTCGATCTTGATATTGAGCAGCTCGCGGTCAGCCGCCATGGCTTCGCGGTCGCCACGCAGCAGGCTGGCCTCGGCCTGCAGGCGTTCGATCTCCTCGCGCAGCCGCTGGTTCTCCGCCGCAAGGGTATCGGCATGGTGCAGCACACGCCCGATCTTGGCGGCGAGTTGTTCGAGTTCGGTGAGCATAGAGCCTGTCATATCTAGGGTCTCGGGTTTTGGGATTTTAGCCCAAGCGCTATCGTGCGGACGGCGAACGCAGGTGTGTGTGACCGGGCCTGCGCGCTGAAGTTGCATGCATCGTCGCTTAACGGCATTCCGGGCGACGGCTTTATGCCTGTTTTCAGGCGCTTTGCCACGGATTTCCCGCGGCATTGACGCTTGCCCCGAAACTGCCTACACTCGCGCACGTTCCAGGTGCTCGTAATCCTATTCACTACAGGGTTGCAGTTCAACGGGAAACAGGGAGCCAGCCGCCGCCGCCAGGGTGGAGCCGTGCCAACCTGTGCTGCCCCCGCAACGGTAAGCGACCGCGATCGCAAGATCGCAAGGCCGACCCACAAGCCACTGATCCGCAAGGTTCGGGAAGGCGGTCGGACTGGTGTCGCCAGCCCGGATACCGGCCTGGATGAGAGTGCGCTGCCTTTTGCTGTCTTTTTGCGGGAACCGGCGGCGTGCTTCGTCGCCAGACGGTCCGCGGGGGAACGGACCAGGCAGATCTCTCCCACAATCGCATCATGCGCTCATCGTCCTACAGGTCGAGCCGTCCGGCATTGCCGGCGCGCCGCCACACCGCCCCCGTTTTCGTCTCCCGGCAACTGCCCGCCGCGCTTGCCGCCTTGCTTGCCGTGAGCGCGCCTGGCATCGCCATGGCCCAGTCCGCCGGCCAATCCGCCTCGCAGCTCGCGGCCGATGCGCAACTAGACCCGGTGGTGGTCACTGCCACGCGCACTGTCCAGCCGTTGACCGAGGCACTGCCGCATACCACCGTGGTGACCCAGCAGGACATCGTCAACTCGCAAGCCATCGACCTGCGCTCGCTGCTGCGCACGCAGGCCGGCGTGGAGTTTGCCGCCAACGGCGGCCTGGGTGCCAATACCAGCCTGTTCATGCGCGGGGCCAACTCCAACCAGACGCTGATCCTGATCGACGGCGTGCGGATCTCGGCGGCCAGCAGCGGCACGGCCCAGCTCTCGAATATCCTGCCCGACCAGATCGACCATATCGAGATCGTGCGCGGCAATGTCTCGGCGCTTTATGGCTCGGATGCGATCGGCGGCGTGGTGCAGATCTTCACCAAGAGCGGCGCGGGCCAGGCTCCCGCAGCCAACGCTCAGATCGAATACGGCAGCAACAATACGCGCCAGGGCACGGTGGGCTACGGCGGCCAGGTGGGCGATACCTCGTTCAATATCACCGGATCAGCCGTCAAGACAGACGGTTTTTCGGCGATCAATGCGGCGCAATGGAACGGTGACAATCCGGCCAAGGCAAAGAAGGGCATAGGCCCGAACCCGAACGACAACCCGTATGACAACAAGAGCGTATCGGGCCAGGTGAAGCATCGCTTCACCAGCGACTGGGACGCCGGCGTCACCGCCTACTACTCGAAGAGCAAGCTCTCCTACGACACCACGACAGGCAAACCGACCGATGTCTGGTGGATGAACAGCGAGTTGTACACCGTATCCGCCTTTGTCAACGGCAAGTTCACCCGGGACTGGACCACGCATTTCAAGATCGCGCAGAGCGGGGACAATAGCGAAAACACCCTGAACGGACTGTTCAACAGCAACTTCGACACGCGCAACCGCCAGTACACGTGGCAGAACGAATATGCGCTGGCGCCCACCCATAAGCTGCTGTTCGGCACGGAGTATGCGCAGCAGGAATTCAGCTCGAACACGTATGGCGCGCCGGGCCGCAACATCGTGTCGGTGTTCGGCGGCTACGATGGCCGGCTGGGCAAGCACCAGCTGCAGCTCAATGCGCGCAACGACCACTACTCGGATTTCGGCAGCCAGGCGAGCTATTTCGCCGGCTACGGCTATAACGTGACCGAGGCGTTCAAGCTGATCGCCAACGCCAGCAATGCCTTCCGCGCGCCCACCTTCAACGAACTGTACTATCCCAACTATGGTCAGCCCGGCATCCAGCCCGAGCGCGCCAAGTCGGTCGAGCTGGGCGCGCAGTACAGCACGGACAGCGCCGGCCTGCTGCGCGTGACCGCGTTCGAGACCCGCTACGACAACCTGATCACCGCCGCGTTGCAGCCCAACGGCTTGTTCCTGGCGCAGAATATCAACAAGGCCAAGGTGCAGGGCATTGAAGCCTCGTGGCGCGCCAGGCTGATGGGCACCGACGTGGGTGCCAGCGTGACCTTCCAGAACCCGGTGGACGAGCAGAGCAATACGCAGTTGCTGCGCCGCGCGCGCCGCCATGCCGCCTTCGACGTGGGCCGCCAGTTCGGCGCCTTCCGCCTGGGCGGGGAGTGGATCGTTTCGTCGGCCCGCCTCGATAGCGGCTCGCGTACCCTGGGCGGATACAGTATCGTCAACCTCACTGCCCGCTACAACATCGACAAGCAATGGTTCGTTGCCGCCCGCGTGGAAAACCTGTTCGACAAGAACTACCAGCTCGCCTATCCCTACAACACGCAGGGACGCGCCGGCTTTGTCACGCTGGGCTGGCGCCAGTGATGGCGGCCGCCTGAGATGCGCCGCGCGCTAGCCGTCTGGCTGATGCTTGCCGCCGCCGGGGTGGCGGTGTTCCTGCTGTCCCTGGCGGTGGGCAGCGTGCCGCTGTCGGGCACGCAGGTCTGGCAGGCGCTGTCAGGCGCCACCGACGATACCGCCGGCGCGATCGTGCGCGAGCTGCGGCTGCCGCGCGCGGCCGCCGCCTTCGCCTGCGGCGGCCTGCTGGCACTGACCGGCGCGCTGATGCAGGTGCTGCTGCGCAATCCGCTGGCCGAGCCCTATGTGCTGGGCGTCTCGGGCGGCGCGGCCACCGGCGCTCTCACCGCCATGCTGATGATGTGGCCGCTGTGGACGGTGCAGGCCGGCGCCGCGGGCGGCGCGCTGTTCTCGATGCTGCTGGTGGCCACGCTGGCCCGGCGCGACCTGCTGCACCCGCAGGTGCAGGGCGGCCACCATGAGGCCGGCTCGCGCCTGCTTCTCACCGGCGTGATCCTGGCCGCGGGCTGGGGCGCGCTGATTACCCTGATCCTGAGCGTGGCGCCCGAAGCGCGGCTGCGCGGCATGTTGTTCTGGCTGACCGGCGATCTTGGCGGTACCGCCAGCTACGGGCTCGCGCTGGGTGCCCTGGCGTTGGCCGTGCTGCTGGCGATGCCGCTGGCGCGCTCGCTCAATGCGATGCTGCTGGGCGAGACGGTAGCGCAGGCGCTGGGCGTGCGCGTCGGCGCCATACGGATGTCGGTGTTCGTGCTGGCCTCGCTGGCCATCGCGGTGGCCATCACGTCCGCCGGCTCGATCGGCTTTGTCGGCCTGGTGGTGCCGCATCTGGTGCGCCTGGCCTGGGGCAACGACCAGCGCCTGTTGTTGCCAGCCTCGGCCTTGCTCGGCGGCGCGCTGCTGATGGCCGCCGACCTGGTGGCGCGCACGGTGATCGCGCCCGCGCAGTTGCCGGTGGGCGTGATCACGGCGCTGCTGGGCGTGCCGACTTTTCTCTTCTTGCTGTTGCGCAGGCCGCGCTGATCCCCATGACGAGCTGGAACCAACCCGTCTCGCCTTGTCCGCCGCTGGTGCTGCAGTCCTTGCAACTGCGCGCCGGCAAGCGCGCCTTGCTCGATGGCCTGAGCCTGACCATGCAGGCCGGCGAACTCTGGTGCATCGTCGGCCCGAACGGCGTCGGCAAGTCCACGCTGATGTCGGTGCTGGCCGGACTGCGCAAGCCCGACGGCGGCGCGGTGTTGCTCGACGGCCGCGCGCCACTGGAGATCGCGCCGGCCGCGCTGGCGTTGCGCCGCGCCTACCTGCCGCAGGCGGTGCACGATACCTTTTCGATGTCGGTGCGCGACGCCGTGGCCGTGGGCCGCCATCCGCACCTCTCGGGCTGGGGCTGGTCCGGCCGCGAGGACGATGCGGTGGTCGCCGCGGTCATCCGCGAACTGGATCTCGATGGGCTGGCCGGGCGCGACGTGCTGACCCTGTCCGGCGGCGAGCGCCAGCGCGTCTCGCTGGCCGCCACGCTGGCGCAACAGGCGCCACTGCTGCTGCTCGACGAACCAGCCGCCCACCTGGACCTGCGCCACCAGATCATGGTGCTGGAAACCCTGGCCCGGCTGGCGCGCGCCGGCCGCCACGCCGGCGGGGGGGNGCGCGCCGGCCGCCACGCCGTCGTGGTGATCCTGCACGACCTCAACCTGGCGCGGCGCTATGCGACCCATGCCTTGCTGCTGGCCGAGGACGGCCTCTGCCTGCATGGCCCCGCGTCGGAAGTACTGACTCCCGCGTATTGCTCGCACGCGCTGCGCACGCCGATTGTCAGCGTCAGCGACGGCCACCACACCGCGCTGATTGCCGACGGCGCCACTCATCCGGAACAAGACGGAAATCGATATGACTGAACCACAGGCCAACGCCCCCTCCACGAACGAAGACGCCGCCCGCGACGAACGCCACAAGGCGCGCATGGCGCGCAAGAAGGATGTCGTGGACGCCAAGATCGCCGCGGCCCAGGACGAGCGCGGCGTCATCGTGATCACCACCGGCAACGGCAAGGGCAAGTCCAGCTCCGGGTTTGGCATGGTGGTGCGCGCGCTCGGCCACGGGATGCAGGCCGGCGTGGTGCAATTCATCAAGGGCGCGATTCCCAGCGGCGAGGAACTGTTCCTGCGGCGTTTTCCGGAGCAGTGCGCCTTCCACGTGATGGGCGAGGGCTACACCTGGGAAACCCAGGACCGCGCGCGCGATGTGGCCAAGGCCCAGGCGGCGTGGGAGGTGGCGCGCGGGCTGCTGCGCGACCCGTCGGTCGGGCTGGTGCTGCTGGACGAACTCAATATCGCGCTAAAGCTGCATTATCTCGATGTCGACACCGTGATCGCCGACCTGCGCGCGCGCCCGCCGATGCAGCATGTGGTGATCACCGGCCGTGGCGCGCCGCCCGCGCTGATCGAGGCGGCGGACACCGTGACCGACATGACGCCGGTCAAGCACGCCTTCCAGCAGGGTATCAAGGCGCAGCGCGGTGTAGAGATGTAAGGCTCCGGCCATTTGTGCCATTGGTGCCGTTGGTGCCCTTTGTCATTCAGCCAATCATTGCGACGAACATCATGCAGTTACCCTACATTGCCCCGCTCGACGCCTCCCTGCGCCCGGCGCTGCAAGCCGCCATCGATGCCAAGACCAAGCCGCTCGGCGCGCTCGGCCGGCTCGAAGACCTGGCCCTGCAGATCGGCCTGATCACCGGCAGCGGCACGCCTGAACTCAAGCGGCCGGCCGTGATCGTGTTCGCCGGCGACCACGGTGTGGCCGACGCCGGCGTGAGCGCCTATCCGGCCGAAGTGACGGCGCAGATGGTGCTCAATTTCCTGGCCGGCGGCGCGGCCATCAATGTGTTCTCGCGTCTGCACGGGCTGGCGCTGGAAGTGGTGGACGCCGGCGTGCGCGCGCCGCTGCCGTCCGCGCCCGGCCTGGTCAACTGCCGCATCGCGGCGGGCACGCGCAATTTCGCGCAAGAGCGCGCGATGACCGCGGAGCAGGTGCAGGCGGCGCTCACCGCCGGCATGGCGCGCGTGCTGCGCCACGCGCAACAGGGCAGCAACGTGATCGGCTTCGGGGAGATGGGCATCGCCAATACCTCGTCGGCCGCTTGCCTGGTGAGCCGGCTGACCGATACGCCGATCGACGATTGCATCGGCCGCGGCACCGGCCTGGACGATGCCGGCCTGGCACGCAAGCGGGCGGTGCTGGCGCAGGCGCTGGCCCTGCATGCCGATGCCGTGGAGCCGCTCGACGTACTCGCGGCATTCGGCGGTTTCGAGATCGCCATGATGACCGGCGCTTTCCTGGCCGCGGCGGCCAGCCGGATGGTGATCCTGGTCGATGGCTTTATCGCTTCGGCCGCGCTGCTGGTGGCGCAGCGCCTTGCTCCCGAGGTGCTGCAGTACTGCGTGTTCTCGCATTGCTCGCATGAGCACGGCCATCGCCGGCTGCTGGAACATTTCGGCGCGGAACCGCTGCTGGCCCTCGACCTGCGCCTGGGCGAAGGCACCGGCGCCGCGCTGGCCTATCCGCTGGTGGCCTCGGCCGCGGCCTTCCTTCGCGAGATGGCGACCTTCGGCGCGGCCGGCGTCAGCACGGCTTCCGCCTAGCGCGGCGGCAATCCTGCCACAATGGCCCATGCTCGATGAACTCCGCTATTTCCTGACCGCCGTCGGCTACTTCACGCGGGTGCCCGTGCCGCGCTGGGTTGGCTTTGCGCCGCACTACCTGAACGCGGCGGCGCGCTATTTCCCGCTGGTGGGGCTGCTGGTGGGCGCGCTCGGCGCGCTGGCGAGCTGGGGTGCACTGCAATGGTGGCCGCCCGGCGTGGCGCTGCTGCTGGGCATGGCGGTGACGCTGCTGGTGACAGGCGCCTTCCACGAAGACGGCCTGGCCGACTGCATCGATGCCTTCGGCGGCGGCTATCGGCGCGAGGATGTGCTGCGCATCATGCACGACTCGCGCATTGGCGCGTTCGGCGCTATCGCGCTGGTGGTGGCGCTGCTGCTCAAGTGGCAACTGCTGGTGGCGATTGCCGCGCGCAGTGGCATGGTGGAGCTGCTGCTGGTGCTGGTGGCCGCGCATGCGGCTAGCCGTGCGATGGCCGTGAGCTATCTTGCCACGCTGGACTACGTGCGGGCCGAGGGCAAGGCGAAGCCGGTGGCGCAGCGGCTGTCGGGTATCGGCCTGGTGTTCACGCTGCTGTGCGGTGCCTTGCCGCTGCTGCTGGTGTCGCCGTTGTTCGCCGCCGTGGTGCTGGTGGCGTTGCTGGTGCTCCGTTTTCTGCTTGGGCGTTATTACGTGCGCCGTATCGGCGGCTACACCGGCGATTGTCTCGGCATGGCGCAGCAGCTGGCCGAGTTGTTGATCTATCTCGTGGCGGCGGCATGGACCTGGTCCTGATCCGGCACGCGCGGCCTGAGGTTGCGCAGGGCGTTTGCTACGGGGCGCTCGATTTGCCGCTTGCGCAACCTGTGGCGCCCGAACCCGCTCGCATGTTGTCGGCGCTCGATGGTCTGGTGCCGCAGCGTATCGTCAGCAGCACGATGGTGCGCGCTCGCGCTACAGCCGCGCTGCTGGGGCAGGACCTCGGGCTGCCGCTCGAGACCGATGCGCGGTTGCGTGAGCTGGATTTCGGCAGGTGGGAGGGCCATGCATGGGATGCCGTGCCTCGCGCAGAGGTGGATGCGTGGGCCGCGGATTTGCTGCATGCCCGGCCCCATGGTGGCGAGACGGTGGCCGAGGCGATGGCGCGAGTGGCGGCATGGGCTGATGCGTTGCCGGCGGGGGCGCCGGATCGTTTGTGGGTAGTGGCCCATGCGGGGCCGATGCGCATGTTGGCGGCGCACTGGCTTGGCGTGCCGTTGGCCACTACGCTGGGATGGGATCTCGGTTTTGGCGCGAGTTGCCGTTTCACGCTTGGTGGCAATGTGCCGCGGTTGCGTTGGTGGAACAGGATTTGAGGGGGTGGTGGGGGCTGGCTGGCTGGCTTCAACGGCTTAAAGGCTTAAAGGCTTAAAGTCAAAG
>NZ_JFJV02000297.1:0-18648 GCF_000611145.1 Cupriavidus sp. SK-3
GGGGGGGGGGGCGGATTTTTTTCTTACTTGCCGCGAGCCGTGATCACGGCGTCGGCTACGTTCTTCGGAGCTTCAGCGTAGTGCTTGAACTCCATCGTGTACGTAGCGCGGCCTTGCGTGGCCGAACGCAGCGAGGTCGAGTAGCCGAACATCTCTGCCAGCGGAACTTCCGCGCGCAGGATCTTGCCGCCGCCGACCATGTCGTCCATGCCCTGGATAATGCCGCGACGCGACGACAGGTCGCCCATCACGTTACCCATGAAGTCTTCCGGCGTTTCCACTTCCACGGCCATCATCGGCTCGAGCAGCACCGGGCTGGCGCGGCGCATGCCTTCCTTGAAGCCCATGGAGCCGGCCATCTTGAACGCGTTTTCGTTCGAGTCCACATCGTGGTACGAACCGAAGAACAGCGTGACCTTGACGTCGACCACCGGGAAACCTGCCAGCACGCCGGCGTTCAGGGTTTCGGTAATGCCCTTGTCCACCGCGGGGATGTACTCGCGCGGCACCACACCGCCCTTGATGGCGTCGACGAACTCGTAGCCCTTGCCCGGTTCCTGCGGCTCGAGCTTGAGCACCACGTGACCGTACTGGCCACGGCCGCCCGACTGCTTGACGAACTTGCCTTCGACTTCTTCGCAGACCTTGCGGATGGTTTCGCGGTAGGCAACCTGGGGCTTGCCCACGGTGGCTTCCACGCCGAATTCGCGCTTCATGCGGTCGACCAGAATTTCCAGGTGGAGCTCGCCCATGCCCGAAATGATGGTCTGGCCGGATTCTTCGTCGGTCTTGACGCGGAACGACGGATCTTCCTGTGCCAGGCGGTTCAGGGCGATGCCCATCTTTTCCTGGTCAGCCTTGGTCTTCGGCTCGACGGCCTGCGAAATCACCGGCTCCGGGAACACCATGCGTTCCAGGATGATGATGTGGTCCGGATCGCACAGCGTGTCGCCCGTGGTCGCTTCTTTCAGGCCAACCGCAGCGGCGATGTCGCCTGCCAGCACTTCCTTGATTTCTTCGCGCTGGTTGGCGTGCATCTGCAGAATCCGGCCCAGGCGTTCCTTCTTGCTCTTGACCGGGTTGTAGATGGTGTCGCCCGAATTGACCTTGCCCGAGTACACACGGAAGAAGATCAGCTGGCCGACGAACGGGTCGGTCATGATCTTGAACGCCAGCGCGGAGAACTTTTCGTCGTCCGCGGCACGGCGCGAAACTTCCTTGTCGTCATCGTCCACGCCGGTGACCGGCGGAATGTCGACCGGCGACGGCAGGAAGTCGATCACGGCGTCCAGCATACGCTGCACGCCCTTGTTCTTGAACGCGGTACCGCACAGCATCGGCTGGATTTCGCAGGCGATGGTACGGTCGCGCAGACCCTTGATGATCTCGGCTTCGGACAGTTCGCCCTCTTCGAGATACTTGTTCATCAGGTCTTCGTTGGACTCGGCAGCTGCCTCGACCATCTTCTCGCGCCATTCGTTGCACGAGTCGGCCAGTTCAGCCGGGATGTCCACGTAGTCGAACTTGGTGCCCTGGCTGGCCTCGTCCCAGATGATCGCTTTCATCTTGATGAGGTCGACCACACCCTTGAAGGTGTCTTCGGCGCCGATCGGCACCACGACGGGAACCGGGCTGGCCTTCAGGCGGGTCTTCAGCTGGTCGTAGACCTTGAAGAAGTTCGCGCCGGTACGGTCCATCTTGTTGACGAAGGCCAGGCGCGGCACGCCGTACTTATTGGCCTGACGCCACACGGTTTCCGACTGGGGCTGCACGCCACCCACTGCGCAGTAGACCATGCAAGCGCCGTCCAGCACGCGCATGGAACGCTCCACCTCGATGGTGAAGTCCACGTGGCCCGGGGTGTCGATGATGTTGATGCGGTGTTCCGGGTAATTGCCGGCCATGCCCTTCCAGAAGGCGGTGGTGGCAGCGGAGGTGATCGTGATGCCACGCTCCTGTTCCTGCTCCATCCAGTCCATCGTGGCGGCGCCATCATGCACTTCACCGATCTTGTGGTTCACACCGGTGTAGAACAGGATCCGCTCGGTCGTGGTGGTTTTACCCGCGTCAATGTGAGCCGAGATACCGATATTACGGTAGCGCTCAATGGGAGTCTTACGAGCCACTTTAATCCTCTATTCGTCCGTGAGACGCCGGCATCTCATTGCCAACGCCCGTAACACAAACGGGCGAGCGTGTCATTACACAGCCCGCCCGGCAACCAACCGCGTAACTCGCGCGCTTTAGAAGCGGAAGTGCGAGAACGCCTTGTTGGCTTCGGCCATGCGGTGCACTTCGTCGCGCTTCTTCATCGCGCCGCCGCGGCCTTCCGCTGCTTCCAGCAGCTCACCTGCCAGGCGCAGCGCCATCGACTTCTCGCTGCGTTTTTTCGCGGCCTCGCGCAACCAACGCATCGCCAATGCCAAACGACGCGACGGACGGACTTCGACCGGAACCTGATAGTTGGCGCCGCCCACGCGACGGCTCTTCACTTCGACCACCGGCTTCACGTTGTTGATGGCAACGGAAAACACTTCTACGGGGGCCTTGCCTGCCTTCTTTTCGATCTGGTCGAACGCGCCATAAACGATACGTTCGGCAACCGACTTCTTGCCGTCCAGCATCAGGACGTTCATGAACTTGGCAACTTCAACGTTACCGAACTTCGGATCGGGCAGGATATCCCGCTTGGGGACTTCACGACGACGTGGCATCTTCTTTCCTTTAGATTCAGTTGAGAGCGCGGCTATTTCCCGCTCTCCGGCCACCAACTAGCTTGCCTCTCATTCAGGCAAATTCGCCGGGTGACCACTTACTCGACGGCACGGCGCATAAACGCTCCGTTTTACCGCCGCCTGGTGACAGCACCATGACGCAACCGCCACAGGCCATCGTTTGTTGCTTCGGGCTTTATGCCCGGCTTGCCTGGCGTTAGCCTTAAGCAGCCTTCGGACGCTTCGCGCCGTACTTCGAACGTGCCTGGCGACGATCCTTCACGCCTTGCAAGTCCAGCGAGCCACGGACGATGTGGTAACGCACACCCGGCAAATCCTTCACACGGCCGCCGCGAATCAGCACGACCGAGTGTTCTTGCAGGTTGTGGCCTTCACCGCCGATGTACGAGATGACCTCGAAACCGTTGGTCAGGCGCACCTTGGCGACCTTACGCAGTGCCGAGTTCGGCTTCTTCGGCGTCGTGGTGTACACACGGGTGCACACGCCGCGACGCTGGGGGCAGTTCTCAAGCGCCGGGCTCTTGCTCTTGACGACTTCAGAGACGCGCGGCTTGCGAACCAGTTGGTTGATAGTTGGCATTGTTCAATCCAGCTTGGTTTTACGGAAAAACACCCCTGGGGCCACAAGCAATGGGCCGAAGAGGCAACGACGGGTTTTGGGCGGGAAAGGTGAGCGAGCGCTCTTGAGACGGACCTGTGGAGGAACAGACTGGCCAAAGAACGCGAGCTCGCCTGGGATCCCGCTGCGACCACACCACCAGAGCATCACACGATACCCTTGGCGGGCTTGCCGATTGCGAACCGAAGGCCACAAATCTGACAGGCGAGCGAAATCCAAAGCCAAAAACTCGAATCTGCCATGTTAACAGCGGAGACGTAAACGGTCAAGCAGCTTCTGCCGCTTGCCGCTCGATGCGCATCCGGACATCAGAAGTCGGATACGGCACCCAGGGCTTCGAGGATGGCGTCGCCATAACGCTCAAGCTTGGCGGCACCAATGCCAGGCACTTCGGCCATTGCTGTCAGCGACTCAGGTGCGCTGCGCGCCAGTTCGGCCAGTGTGGCGTCGTGGAAGATCACATAGGCCGGCACGCCGTGCTCGCGCGCCGTCTCGGTCCGCCACTTGCGCAGCGCCTCCCAGTTGGCCAGCGCCTCGGTGTCCATGCCGGCGGTATGGTCGGTACGGGTGCCGGTGCCGCGCGCAGCCCGCTCGCCGCTCTTGGCTGGCTTGCTGGCCTGCCGGCGCAGCGTAATCTGCATCTCGCCCTTGAGCACCGCGCGTGCGGACTCGCCCAACAGCAGCGCGCCGTGGCCGCCGTGGTCGATCATCAGCAGTCCGTGCGCGATCAGTTGACGGAAGATGGCATGCCATTCGGATACCGTCCGGTCCGCGCCGATGCCGAAGGTGGACACCTTGTCGTGCCCCCACTGCCGGATCTTTTCCGATGCATTGCCACGCAGCACGTCGATCATGTGAGTGGCGCCGAAATGCACGCGGCTGGCCTGTGCGGTGCGGTAGACGCAGGACAGCGCCATCTGCGCCTCGCGCGTCCCGTCCCACGTCGCGGGCGGCTCCAGGCAAGTGTCGCAATTACCACAAGGTGCGCTGGCCTCGTCGAAATATCCCAGGATGCGGACGCGCCGGCATCCGGCCGTCTCGCACAGTCCGAGCAGGGCATCGAGCTTGGCCGACGAGACGCGCTTGTGCGCTTCATCCGCCTCGGACTCGTCGATCATGCGTTTCTGCTGGACCACGTCACCGAGGCCATAGGCCATCCATGCGTTGGCCGGCAACCCGTCACGACCGGCGCGGCCGGTCTCCTGGTAGTAGCCCTCCATGCTCTTGGGCAGGTCCAGGTGAGCCACGAATCGCACGTCGGGCTTGTCGATCCCCATGCCGAAAGCGATGGTTGCCACCATGATCACGCCCTCTTCTTCGCGAAAACGGGCCTGGTGGTGCTGGCGCACGCCCGCATCCATGCCGGCATGGTATGGCAGCGCGTTGAGTCCCTGGCCGCTGAGATAGCTGGCCGTGTCCTCCACCTTCTTGCGCGACAGGCAATAGACGATACCGCTGTCGTGGGTGCCGTCGGCGGCCAGGTGCTCGGCCTTGATAAAGGCCAGCAGCTGCTGGCGCGCATTGTCCTTCTCGACGATGCGATAGCGGATATTGGGCCGGTCGAAGCTGGAAATGAAGACGCGCGCATCGTGCAGCGCCAGCCGCTCGACGATTTCCTCGCGCGTGACCGAATCCGCGGTAGCCGTCAGCGCAATGCGCGGCACCTGCGGGAAGCGCTCGTGCAGCACCGAGAGCTGGATGTACTCGGGGCGGAAATCATGCCCCCACTGCGACACGCAGTGCGCCTCATCAATGGCGAACACGCCGATACGGGTACGCTCGAGCAGGTCCTGGAAGCGCGGCGTCATCAGCCGCTCGGGCGCCACGTAGAGGATTTCGAGCCTGCCGGCGAGCAGGTCACGCTCCACCGCTGAAGCCTCGGCGCCGCTGAGCGTCGAGTTCAGCACGGCCGCGCGCACGCCAGCCTCAGACAAGGCGGCGACCTGGTCCTGCATCAGCGCGATCAGCGGCGACACCACGATGCCGACCCCCTGGCCCGCCCGCTGCCGCATCAGCGCCGGAATCTGGTAACACAGCGACTTGCCGCCGCCGGTGGGCATCAACACCAGGCAATCGCCACCGTCCGCCACGTGGTCGATGATCTCCGCCTGCCGGCCGCGGAAGGCGTGGTAGCCGAAAACATCCTTGAGAATCGCCAGGGCGCGCGACATATCTACAGCTTAAAAAAGAGGGTGGGACCGCGAAAGGCGTAACCATACCACCAAGGGGGCGGCCAACTGCTTCGTACCGTGACGAATGTTCCCTGAAACCTTTCGGCCAGCGCGGCGCCAGTGTGTTTACCGGCAAAAATGCATACGACGAATAACAACATCGAAACAAGGCACAGCAAAATAAAATCCGAAATATAGAAGCAGGTAAAAAAAAATGCCCGGCCACCAGGGCCGGGCATCTTCATGCAGCTTGCTGCAGGTTCAGGCTGGCAGTCTTAAACTGCGTCGCCCTCGCCTTCGGTCGTCGCCGGCACCACCGGCGGCTCGATGAAGAGCGACTGCTCTTCGTCGGAGATCGCCTGGGCGCGTTCGCGCTCGGCCGCCTCGCGCGCCTTGCGGGCGCGGTGGTAGGCCAGACCAGTACCAGCGGGGATCAGTCGGCCAACGATCACGTTTTCCTTCAGACCACGCAGGTCGTCGGTCTTGCCCATGATCGCGGCTTCGGTCAGCACGCGGGTGGTTTCCTGGAACGATGCCGCCGAGATGAAGCTGTCGGTGGACAGCGACGCCTTGGTGATACCGAGCAGCAGGTTTTCGTACGTGGCCGGACGCTTGCCTTCGGCGATCACGCGATCGTTCTCGTCGAGCAGTTCCGAACGCTCCACCTGTTCACCCGGGATGAACTTGGTGTCGCCCACATCCGAGATCTGCACGCGGCGCAGCATCTGGCGCACGATCACTTCGATGTGCTTGTCGTTGATCTTCACGCCCTGCAGACGGTAGACGTCCTGCACTTCGTCGACGATGTAGTGCGCCAGTTCCTCGATGCCCTTCAGGCGCAGGATGTCGTGCGGGTCCGCCGGACCTTCCACGATCATTTCGCCCTTGTTCACCACCTGGCCATCGTGCACCAGGACTTGCTTTTCCTTGGTGATCAGGAACTCGTGGGCGTTGCCGTCCAGGTCCGTAATCACCAGGCGTTGCTTGCCCTTGGTGTCCTTGCCGAACGACGTGGTGCCGGTGACTTCCGCCAGCACGGCGGCGTCCTTCGGCGAACGCGCTTCGAACAGCTCGGCCACGCGCGGCAGACCCCCGGTAATGTCGCGGGTCTTTTGCGATTCGGTCGGGATACGTGCGAGCACTTCACCCACGTGCACCTGCTGGCCGTCCTTCACGGTGATCAGCGCGCCGACCTGGAAGCCGATGGTCACGGAATGGTCCGTGCCCGGAATCTTCACTTCCTGGCCGTTGGCGTCGAGCAGCTTCACCTGCGGGCGCAGGCCCTTGGTGGCAGCCGTACGGCGCTTGGCATCGATCACCACGAGGGTCGACAGGCCGGTGACTTCGTCCATCTGCTTGGCGACGGTCACGCCTTCTTCGACGTTCTCGAACTTGGTCGTGCCGGTGTACTCCGACACGATCGGGCGCGTCAGCGCGTCCCACGTGGCCAGCTGCGTACCAGCCTTGATGGCCTGGCCGTCCTGCACCAGCAGCGTGGCGCCGTACGGGATCTTGTGGCGCTCGCGCTCGCGGCCATGGTCGTCGGTGATCAGGGCTTCGCCGGAACGCGAGATGACGATCAGTTCGCCCTTCGCATTGGTGACGTAGCGCATGGTCGCCGTGAAACGCACGGTACCGGTTGCCTTCGCTTCCACGCTGGATGCCACTGCCGAACGCGATGCCGCGCCGCCGATGTGGAACGTACGCATGGTCAGCTGCGTGCCCGGCTCGCCGATCGACTGGGCGGCGATCACGCCAACCGCTTCGCCGGAGTTCACCAGCACGCCGCGGCCCAGGTCGCGGCCATAGCACATGCCGCACAGGCCGTAACGCGTATCGCACGACAGCGGGGTGCGCACCTTCACTTCGTCCACGCCGATGGCGTCGATCATGTCGACCAGGTCTTCGTCCAGCAGGGTGCCGGCCTCGATCGCGGTTTCCTGGGTTTCCGGGTTCACCACGTCGGTCACCGTCACACGGCCGAGAATACGGTCGCGCAGGGCTTCGATCACTTCACCACCCTCGACCAGGGCCTTCATGGCCACGCCGTTGGTCGTGCCGCAATCGTCTTCCACCACCACCAGATCCTGCGTCACGTCGACCAGACGACGGGTCAGGTAACCCGAGTTCGCGGTCTTCAGTGCCGTATCCGCCAGGCCCTTACGCGCCCCGTGGGTGGAGATGAAGTACTGCAGAACGTTCAGGCCTTCACGGAAGTTCGCCGTAATCGGCGTTTCAATGATCGAGCCATCCGGCTTGGCCATCAGGCCCCGCATGCCGGCCAGCTGACGGATCTGCGCAGCGGAACCGCGCGCGCCCGAGTCGGCCATCATGTAAATCGAGTTGAACGAGTCTTGCTTGACGGTGTTGCCGTCACGGTCGACCACGTCCTCGTGCTGGAGCTGCTCCATCATCGCCTTGCCCACCTGGTCGCCGGCGGCGCCCCAGATGTCCACGACGTTGTTGTAGCGTTCCTGGTCGGTCACCAGGCCCGACATGTACTGCTTGTCGTATTCCTTGACCTTGGCAGCCGCGTCGGAAATGATCTTTTCCTTTTGCGGCGGCACCAGCATGTCGTCAATGGCGATCGAGATACCGGCGCGCGTTGCCAGGCGGAAACCGGACTGCAGCAGCTTGTCGGCGAAGATCACGGTTTCACGCAGGCCGCACTTGCGGAACGCGGTGTTGATCAGGCGCGAGATTTCCTTCTTCTTCAGCGGCTTGTTCAGCACCGAGAAAGGCAGGCCCTTCGGCAGGATCTCGGACATGATCGCGCGGCCGACCGTGGTGGCCTGCAGCGTGATCTTGGGCGCGAAGCGGGCATCGCCCACGGCGTCCTTGTCGACCAGTTCATACTCGGTGATACGCACGTTCACGCGGGAGGCCAGTTCGACTTCCTTGTTCTCGTAGGCGCGGATCACTTCGCTGATGTCGGCAAACGTCAGGCCTTCGCCCTTGCCGTTGATCTTGTCGCGGGTCGTGTAGTACAGACCCAGCACCACGTCTTGCGACGGCACGATCGACGGATCGCCGTTGGCCGGGAACAGCACGTTGTTGGAGGCCAGCATCAGGGTGCGGGCTTCCATCTGCGCTTCCAGCGACAGCGGGACGTGCACAGCCATCTGGTCACCGTCGAAGTCGGCGTTGAACGCCGCGCAGACGAGCGGGTGCAGCTGGATGGCCTTGCCTTCGATCAGCACCGGCTCGAACGCCTGGATACCCAGGCGGTGCAGCGTCGGCGCGCGGTTCAGCATGACCGGATGCTCGCGGATCACCTCTTCGAGAATGTCCCACACCACCGCGGTCTGGCTTTCCACTTCCTTCTTCGCCGCCTTGATGGTGGTGGCGATGCCCATCGTTTCCAGCTTGTGGAAGATGAACGGCTTGAACAGCTCGAGCGCCATCAGCTTGGGCAGGCCGCACTGGTGCAGCTTGAGGGTCGGACCCACCACGATGACCGAACGGCCGGAGTAGTCGACGCGCTTGCCCAGCAAGTTCTGACGGAAACGGCCGCCCTTGCCCTTGATCATTTCGGCCAGCGACTTCAGCGGACGCTTGTTGGCGCCCGTCATCGCCTTGCCGCGGCGACCATTGTCCAGCAGCGAGTCAACCGCTTCCTGCAGCATGCGCTTTTCGTTGCGCACGATGATTTCAGGCGCCTTCAGTTCCAGCAGGCGCTTCAGGCGGTTGTTACGGTTGATGACGCGGCGATACAGGTCGTTCAGGTCCGAGGTGGCGAAACGGCCGCCATCCAGCGGTACCAGCGGACGCAGTTCGGGCGGCAGCACCGGCAGCACTTCCAGGATCATCCATTCCGGCTTGATGCCCGAACGCTGGAACGCTTCAAGCACCTTCAGGCGCTTGGCGAACTTCTTGATCTTGGCTTCGGAACCGGTGGTCTGCAGCTCGGCGCGGATGGTTTCGATCTGCTTTTCGATGTCGATGCCGCGCAGCAGTTCACGGATGCCTTCGGCACCCATCATGGCCACGAATTCGCCTTCGCCATACTCTTCGCACTTGGCGATGTAGTCGTCCTCGGACATGATCTGGCTCTTCTTGAGCGGGGTCATGCCGGGTTCGAGCACCACGAATGCTTCGAAGTACAGGACGCGTTCGATATCGCGCAGCGTCATGTCGAGCACCATGCCCAGACGCGACGGCAGCGACTTCAGGAACCAGATGTGCGCGGTCGGCGCGGCCAGTTCGATGTGGCCCATGCGCTCACGGCGCACCTTGGCCAGCGTCACTTCAACGCCGCACTTCTCGCAGATCACGCCACGGTGCTTCAGGCGCTTGTACTTGCCGCACAGGCACTCGTAGTCCTTGATCGGGCCAAAGATCTTGGCGCAGAACAGGCCATCGCGCTCGGGCTTGAAGGTCCGGTAGTTGATGGTTTCCGGCTTCTTCACTTCACCGTACGACCACGAACGAATCTTCTCCGGCGATGCCAGGCCGATCTTGATCGCGTCGAACTGCTCTTCCTGCTGAACCTGCTTAAAGAGATCGAGCAATGCTTTCATTGCAACTCCTTGTTTCGCCGCCAGCCCGACATCATGTCGGGCCCGCGGCATTCATCCTGTGGGAAAACCGTAGCGGGCATTCGGCGGGAGGCGGGCCATTGGCTATTGCCGGCCCCCCGCGCAATCTCAATCAGTAGCGATCGAGGTCGATGTCGATACCCAGCGAACGGATTTCCTTCACCAGCACGTTGAACGATTCCGGCATGCCGGCGTCGATCGAGTGCTCGCCCTTGACGATGTTCTCGTAGACCTTGGTCCGGCCGTTCACGTCATCGGACTTGACCGTCAGCATTTCCTGCAACACGTAGGAGGCGCCGTAAGCTTCCAGCGCCCACACTTCCATTTCACCGAAACGCTGGCCACCGAACTGCGCCTTACCACCCAGCGGCTGCTGGGTCACCAGCGAGTACGGGCCGGTCGAACGGGCGTGCATCTTGTCGTCGACCAAGTGGTGCAGCTTCAGCATGTGCATCACGCCGAGCGTCACCGGACGCTCGAACGCTTCACCGGTACGGCCGTCGTGCAGCGTGACCTGTTGCTTGGAAGCGGTCAGGCCCATTTCCTTGGCGATCGCGTCCGGGTAGGCCAGGTCCAGCATGCGACGGATTTCGTCTTCATGCGCACCGTCAAACACCGGCGTAGCGAACGGCACACCCTTCTTCAGGTTGGTGGCCAGTTCCAGCACTTCGGCGTCGGACAGGCTGTCGAGGTCTTCCGGCTTGCCGCTCTCGTTGTAGATCTGAGCCAGCAACGGACGCAGTTCCTGCGCCTTCGCCTGTGCCTTGAGCATGGAACCGATGCGCTGGCCCAGACCGCGCGCGGCCCAGCCCAGGTGGGTTTCCAGAATCTGGCCCACGTTCATCCGCGACGGCACGCCGAGCGGGTTCAGCACGATGTCGGCAGGCGTGCCGTCGGCCATGTAGGGCATGTCTTCGATCGGAACGATCTTCGACACAACGCCCTTGTTGCCGTGACGGCCTGCCATCTTGTCGCCAGGCTGCAGGCGGCGCTTGACGGCCAGGTACACCTTGACCATCTTGATCACGCCCGGCGGCAGTTCGTCGCCTTGCGTGAGCTTCTTGCGCTTTTCTTCGAAGGCCAGGTCGAACTCGTGACGCTTCTGCTCGATGGCTTCCTTGACGGCTTCCAGTTGGGCAGCAACTTCCTCGTCGGCCGGACGGATGTCGAACCAGTGGTACTTGTCCAGGTCGGCCAGGTACTCGCGGGTCAGCTTGGCGCCCTTGGACAGCTTCTTCGGACCGCCGTTGACGGTCTTGTCCAGCAGCAGGCGTTCCAGACGCTGGAAGGCATCGCCTTCGACGATACGCAGCTGGTCGTTCAGGTCCAGGCGGTAGCGCTTCAGTTCGTCGTCGATGATCGACTGGGCGCGCTTGTCGCGGGTCACACCTTCGCGGGTAAAGACCTGGACATCGATCACGATACCGCTCATGCCCGAGGGCACGCGCAGCGACGTATCCTTCACGTCCGAAGCCTTCTCGCCGAAGATCGCGCGCAGCAGCTTTTCTTCCGGGGTCAGCTGGGTCTCGCCCTTGGGCGTGACCTTGCCGACCAGCACGTCGCCCGCTTCCACTTCGGCACCGATGTAGGTGATGCCGGACTCGTCCAGACGCGCCAGTTGCGCTTCGGCGAGGTTGGAGATGTCGCGGGTGATTTCTTCCGGTCCCAGCTTGGTGTCACGGGCGACGACCGACAGTTCCTCGATGTGGATCGAGGTGTAGCGGTCTTCGGCAACCACGCGTTCGGAGATCAGGATCGAATCTTCGAAGTTGTAGCCGTTCCACGGCATGAACGCCACCAGCATGTTCTGGCCGAGCGCGAGCTCGCCCAGGTCGGTCGAGGCGCCGTCGGCGATCACGTCGCCACGGGCGACGAAGTCGCCAACCTTGACCATCGGACGCTGGTTGATGTTGGTGTTCTGGTTCGAGCGCGTGTACTTGATCAGGTTGTAGATGTCCACGCCGACTTCACCAGCAACGGCTTCATCGTCGTTCACACGGATCACGATACGCATCGCATCGACGTAGTCCACCACGCCGCCACGGGTTGCCTGCACGGCGGTACCCGAGTCGACCGCGACGGTACGCTCGATGCCGGTACCCACCAGCGGCTTGTCCGGACGCAGGCAAGGCACGGCCTGACGCTGCATGTTGGCGCCCATCAGTGCACGGTTCGCATCGTCGTGCTCGAGGAACGGCACCAGCGATGCCGCCGCGGACACGATCTGCGAAGGTGCCACGTCGATGTACTGAACGCGGTCCGGCGTGACCATACGGGTTTCACGCTCGCTACCCTCACGCGACGACACCAGTTCGTCGATCAGGGTACCGTCGGTATCGACCGTCGCGTTGGCCTGCGCCACCACGTACTTGCCTTCTTCGATAGCGGACAGGTAGTCGACCTGGTCGGTCAGCTTGCTGTCGACCACCTTGCGGTACGGCGTTTCCAGGAAGCCGTATTCGTTCAGGCGTGCGTACAGTGCCAGCGAGTTGATCAGGCCAATGTTCGGACCTTCCGGCGTTTCGATCGGGCACACGCGGCCATAGTGGGTCGGGTGCACGTCGCGGACTTCAAAGCCTGCGCGTTCGCGGGTAAGACCGCCCGGGCCCAGTGCGGAGACACGACGCTTGTGCGTGATCTCGGACAGCGGGTTGGTCTGGTCCATAAACTGCGACAGCTGCGACGAACCGAAGAACTCGCGGATCGCCGACGAAATCGGCTTCGAGTTGATCAGATCGTGCGGCATCAGGTTTTCGGTCTCGGCCTGGCCCAGACGTTCCTTGACGGCGCGCTCCACGCGCGACAGGCCGGCGCGGAACTGGTTTTCGGCCAGTTCGCCGACGCAACGCACGCGACGATTGCCCAGGTGATCGATGTCATCGACCTCGCCCTTGCCGTTGCGCAGGTTGACCAGGATCTTGATGGTCTCGAGGATGTCCTCGTCCTGCAGCACCATGCTGCCTTCGCCGCTCGGGCGGCCCAGGCGGCTGTTGACCTTCATGCGGCCAACGCGCGACAGGTCGTACGACTCTTCGCTGTAGAACAGGCGCTGGAACAGGGCTTCCACCGCGTCTTCGGTCGGCGGCTCGCCGGGGCGCATCATGCGGTAGATGGCGATACGCGCAGCGGTCTGGTCGGCGGTGTCGTCCACGCGCAGGGTCTGCGACATGTACGGACCCTGGTCCAGATCGTTGGTGTACAGGGTCTGGATCTGCTTGACGCCGGCTTCGCGCAGGTTTTCCAGCACGGTTTCGGTCAGCTCGTCGTTGGCGTTGGCAATCACCTCGCCGGTATCCGGGTCGATGATGTTCTTCGCCAGTACGCGGCCGAGCAGGTAGTCTTCCGGCACGCTGATCAGCTTGGTACCGGCGGAATCCAGGTCACGGATGTGCTTGGCATTGATCCGCTTGTCCTTCTCGACCACGACACGGCCGTCCTTGTCGGCAATGTCGAAGCGCGCGACTTCACCACGCAGGCGCTCGGGCACGAACTCCATCTGCGCGCCTTCCGACTGCAGCGTGAAGTTGTCGAACACGAAGAAGTGCGCGAGGATCTGCTCGGGCGTCAGGCCGATCGACTTCAGCAGGATCGTCACCGGCATCTTGCGGCGGCGGTCAACGCGGAAGTACAGGATGTCCTTCGGGTCGAACTCGAAATCGAGCCACGAACCGCGGTAAGGAATGATACGTGCCGAGAACAGCAGCTTGCCCGAGCTGTGGGTCTTGCCCTTGTCGTGCTCGAAGAACACGCCAGGCGAGCGGTGGAGCTGCGAGACGATCACACGCTCGGTGCCGTTGATCACGAACGAACCGGTCGACGTCATGAGCGGAATTTCGCCCATGTAGACTTCCTGTTCCTTCACTTCCTTGACCTTGCCCGGATTTTCCCGATCGTTGATGATCAGGCGCACCTTGGCACGCAGCGCCGAGTGGAAGGTCAGGCCGCGCTGTTGACATTCCTTGACGTCGAACGGCGGGTTGGACAGATGGTAGGAGACGAACTCCATACGGGCGAGCCCGTTGTGAGACACAATCGGGAAGATTGCGCTGAAAGCCGCTTGCAGGCCCTCTGTTTTGCGACGCGAGGGTGGCGTACCCTCTTGCAGAAACTGAGCGTAGGATTCAATCTGGGTGGCAAGCAGGAAAGGAACCTGATGAACCGTCGCGCGCTTCGCAAAACTTTTGCGAATGCGCTTCTTTTCGGTGAAGCTGTACGCCATGGGATCTCCGAATCATCGCAGGGCTGGCTGGACCGGCGCAGCACCTGAGGTGTTCAGCGACTGGGAGGGGATTTGGCGGTTGGCCGCTACCAACCTCTGGCTGACGGTGTCCGCACGCTGCGAGCCGGCAGAAACGACGCAATGCGTCATACCGGCCCGGGGGACACCCGACCAAACTTGTCTTCTGCAGTCGGTTCAGAAGACAAACATCAGCAACCACCTAGTGTGCCACTGATGTTTGGCCTCTGCTGAAGCTTAGGCATGCGCCCAGCTGTCAAGCATCGTTTGCGCCATTTATTCGCGTTTCCGAGTGCACAGTAAAACACACTTCGTAGAAGCGCAAAAAGGCTGGCGCCGGGAATTTCCCTTTGCCAGCCCCATTCGCGTGCCAATGGGGCACGCGAGCACAGCTTACTTGACTTCGACCTTTGCGCCGGCGTCTTCCAGCTTCTTCTTGGCGTCGGCTGCAGCAGCCTTGTCCACGCCTTCCTTGACAGCCTTCGGTGCGCCGTCGACCAGATCCTTGGCTTCCTTCAGGCCCAGGCCGGTGATTTCGCGAACAGCCTTAATCACGCCAACCTTGTTTGCGCCGATTTCCGACAGGATGACGTTGAATTCGGTTTGCTCTTCAGCAGCGGCAGCACCGCCAGCGCCCGGGGCAGCAGCCACGGCCATCGAAGCAGCGGAAACGCCAAACTTCTCTTCAAACGCCTTGACCAGGTCGTTCAGTTCCATCACGGACATCGCGCCTACGGCTTCGAGAATGTCGTCTTTGCTGATTGCCATTTGAAATACTCCTGCTAAATGTGATTCGGTATCGGTAATGCGATCTTGATGAGCCAGGCTGCGGGGGCTTGCGCCTTAAGCAGCAGCGCCTTCGCTCTCGGCGGCGGCAGCTGCGCCTTCGCCTTCGGCAGGGGCGCCTTCGCTCTTCTTGGCGGACAGGGCGGCCAGCAGACGGGCGAAGCCCGACACCGGTGCCTGCATCACGCCAAGCAGCTGAGCAATCAGTTCGTCACGGCTCGGGATCGAGGCCAGTGCCTTGACGGCAGCAGCATCGAGCACGTTGCCGTCGTACGACGCTGCGCGCAGAACCAACTTGTCGTTGGTCTTGGCAAAGTCGTTCAGAACCTTGGCCGACGACACTGCATCTTCGGAAATACCGTAGATCAGCGGACCGGTCATTTGCTCTGCGAGGCCGGCAAACGGCGTGCCTTCCACGGCGCGGCGGGCCAGCGTGTTCTTCAGAACACGCAGGTACACGCCTTGCTCGCGGGCCTTGGCGCGCAGCTTGGTCAGATCGCCAACCGCAATGCCGCGATATTCGGCAACGACGATGGTCTGGGCTTTAGCGACTTGCGCCGAAACCTCAGCAACGACGGCCTTCTTATCTTCAATATTGAGTGGCACGGTTAAGCTCCAAAACGATGCTTGTCCCCCGGATCGTCCGGGGCACGCACATCAGTCCAAACGAACGGCGTCCGATTTTGGCCCGAATCACCCGGGTCATTGCCCGGATTCTTCAATCCCTCGGGTTCGCCATCTGCGCTGGTGGGGCGGGTGGGCGTCGCGGCAAGCCACGTACGTTCCGTCCGATTAAGGCGAGGCAGCCAGACTGCAGCCGCGCCCGCCACCAGCGGTCTTTGATAACCAGCGGTGCCTGCCTCGCGCTTGCGCGCCGGCGGGTACCGCTGCCCAAAGCCTTGCTCCTTGTCTCACCGCGTTGCCCTCGGGCCACGCTGGAGTCTGGAGACGATCCCGGCCTGGGCCGGGATCTGCAATTCTTTACACCGGGCGACGTTATCGGGTCCGCCCGGCGGGTGCCGCCAGCCTTAGGCCGACAGCGAAGCCTGTTCCACGCGCACGCCAACGCCCATGGTGGACGACACGGCGATCTTGCGCAGGTACACGCCCTTGCTGGTAGCCGGCTTGGACTTCACCAGTGCTTCGATCAGCGCGTTCAGGTTGCGCTTCAGATCCGCATCCTGGAACGAACGGCGACCGATGGTGGCGTGGATGATACCGGCCTTGTCGACGCGGTACTGAACCTGACCGGCCTTGGCGTTCTTCACAGCCTGGGCCACGTCGGGAGTAACCGTACCAACCTTCGGGTTCGGCATCAGGCCGCGCGGGCCCAGGATCTGACCCAGCGTACCAACGATACGCATCGTGTCCGGCGAGGCGATCACCACGTCGAAGTTCAGGTTGCCGGCCTTGACTTGCTCAGCCAGGTCTTCCATGCCGACGATTTCGGCGCCAGCTGCCTTGGCAGCTTCAGCCTTTTCGCCTTGGGCGAACACAGCCACGCGGACCGACTTGCCGGTACCGGCAGGCAGCACCACGGAACCACGAACCACCTGGTCCGACTTCTTCGCATCAATGCCGAGTTGCACGGAAACGTCGATGGATTCGTCGAACTTGGCCGATGCGCAATCCTTCACCAGGCCCAGGGCCTCGTCGATCGGGTAGAACTTGGTGCGCTCGATCTTCGCCTTGTTGGCGGCGACGCGCTTGGAAACCTTAGCCATTTACAGACCCTCCACGGTGATGCCCATCGAACGAGCCGAACCGGCGATGGTGCGCACGGCGGCGTCCAGATCGGCGGCGGTCAGGTCAGCGTTCTTTGCCTTGGCGATTTCTTCAGCCTGGGCGCGGGTGATCTTGCCAACCTTGTCGGTGTGCGGCTTGGCCGAACCCTTGGTCAGGCCAGCAGCCTTCTTGATCAGCACAGTCGCCGGGGGCGACTTCATCACGAAGGTGAAGCTCTTGTCGGCGAAGGCGGTAATCACCACCGGCACCGGCAGGCCGGGTTCCATACCTTGGGTCTGCGCGTTGAACGCCTTGCAGAACTCCATGATGTTCAGACCGCGTTGACCCAGTGCGGGGCCCACGGGCGGGGAGGGATTTGCCTTACCAGCCGGAATTTGCAGCTTGATAAAGCCAATGATCTTCTTGGCCATATTTACTCCAATCCGGACCGCTTCCTGGAGGAATGCGATCCTGTTGAGTCGTAGCGCGCTAACGCTGCAAGGGTGGTTCATCCACCCCAGCCAGCCTCACGCTCCTCTTGTGGCCGGCCCCTTGCGGGACTGGCCGTGCATTTTTCGCCCGCCTTGCGGCCAGCATAAAATGCGAAAACTTAAACCTTCTCGACCTGGCCGAACTCGAGTTCGACCGGCGTAGCACGTCCGAAGATGGTGACCGAGACGCGCAGACGCGACTTCTCGTAGTTCACTTCCTCGACATTGCCGTTGAAGTCGGTGAAAGGACCGTCCTTGACACGAACCATCTCGCCCACTTCGAACAGCGTCTTGGGACGCGGCTTCTCGACCCCTTCCTGCATCTGGGTCATGATCTTGTCGACTTCCTTCTGGGAAATCGGACTCGGGCGATTACGCGCACCACCCACAAAACCGGTGACCTTGCTGGTGTTCTTCACCAGGTGCCAGGTTTCGTCGGTCATTTCCATCTCGACCAGCACGTAACCCGGGAAGAAACGGCGCTCGGTGACAGACTTCTGGCCACCCTTGATTTCAACCACTTCTTCGGACGGCACCAGGATGCGGCCGAACTTGTCCTGCATTTCGGCGCGCTCGATGCGCTCCTGCAGCGCGCGCTGCACGCTCTTTTCCATGCCGGAATAAGCGTGCACCACATACCAGCGCTTCTTCGACGAAGGCGATTCAGCTGCGGGGACTTCCTGTTGTGCGTTATCCGTCATGTTCTATCCTTCATTTCCAGCCCAACACGAGCGAAAAGATGACCCACTCGATGAGCTTGTCCGCTGACCACAGGAACACGGCCATGATCACGACGAAGACGAACACCAGGCCCGTCATTTGCCCGGCTTCCTTGCGGGTGGGCCAAACGACTTTGCGGACTTCGCGATACGATTCCTTGGAGAAACCGATGAAGTCCTTGCCAGGTGCCGAGACCAGCGCGACCACCACGCCCAGTGCAATGCCACCGAACAGGGCGGCGCCGCGCACATAGGATGGCTGCTGTGCCAGGGCATAGAAACCGATGACGCCGACAACCACCAGTAGCACCGCGACGCCAAGCAACCACTTACCACTGGCGGCGTTGACGGTTTCGACGTTGGGATTGGCCATGTTTCGCAAACGAGACTAAGCCGCGTCACGATACTCTCTATCGCGACGCGGCTGATTGAATTGGCAGGGGCAGAGGGAATCGAACCCCCAACCTTCGGTTTTGGAGACCGACGCTCTGCCAGTTGAGCTATACCCCTAAAACAACTGTGGGGTCGGCAATGAAGCCAACCCCTCTGGCAACGAATACGGCCGGTTGGTGCCGTATTCGCTGATCGACTTTATCAGTCGAGGATCTTTGCCACGACGCCGGCGCC
>NZ_JFJV02000298.1:0-597 GCF_000611145.1 Cupriavidus sp. SK-3
CACGCGAGACGAAAATTCCACGACCTGTACCTGGCTCGCAGGAACGAGGTCAACACCGAGGCGCTGCGTCGGATCGGTGAGCTGTACGCGATTGAGGCCGAGATCCGCGGCAAGCCTCCAGACGAGCGAAGACGCGTCCGACAGGAGCGGGGGCGGCCCTTACTTGATGCCTTTGAAACGTGGTTGCGCTCGACGCTCAGCACGGTGTCGCACAAAAGCGATACTGCGAAGGCCATCAATTACGCATTGAATCAGTGGGCCGCACTAACGCTGTATGTCGACGATGGCCGCGTCGAGATTGACAATAATGCGGCGGAGCGTGCACTGCGAGGAGTTGCTCTCGGCCGGAAAAACTTCCTGCACTTCGGCTCCGACAGTGGTGGTGAACGCGGCGCCGCAATCTATACGCTTGTTGCGACAGCCAAACTGAACGGTCTCGATCCCGAGGCTTACCTGCGACACGTCATTGCCCGCATTGCCGAGCACCCCGTCAATCGCGTCAGCGAACTACTGCCATGGGCCGTGGCTGATCAGCTTCGCCAGAGCGCAGCCTGAAAGTATCCCCTTCGTCAAGAACGCTGACGGTCGGACGGTTAC
>NZ_JFJV02000299.1:0-595 GCF_000611145.1 Cupriavidus sp. SK-3
CCGGCCTGGTAGCTGGCGATCGGGCGCCGGTTCTGCGCCGAAAACACGCTGGTGAAGAACGCTTCGGGCGAGCCTAGCACCGCCTCGATGCAGCGGTTGTAGGTATCCGCCTTGCCGTCCGACAGCGTGCCGTCGGGCAGTTGCAGCGGTACCCAGTCGCCGGTGGCGCCCTTCTGGAACAGGTAGTACTCGGCCTTGCGGCTCTTGCCCGGATTACGGAACGCGAACGCCGAACGGTACTGCGTGCCGACGTGCTCCCATTCCAGATCCTTCTCGCCACGGGTGCCACAGAGGTGATCCCAGTAGGAGAACGCATCCGCGGACATTTTCGAGGCGTGGCTCGGCATGATCGGATACGGGTGCAGGTTGTCCATCAGCGTGGTCTTGCCGGCACCGTTAGGGCCGACCAGCGCGATCAGCCCAGTGGGCAGGTTCGCGAGGTCGAGCGTCACGCTGTCGCGCTTCATGCCGTCCCGGACGCCGTGGAAACCGGTCAAGGTGAGTTTCAGCGGGCGCATTCGGACACCTCCGCACCAGTCATGGAAGCCAGGTAATCGGCGGGCAGCTCCATCACATCGCCGTCGTAGAACGGCAT